>DASSBQ010000173.1:0-2298 GCA_035698625.1 Nitrospiraceae bacterium | reverse complement strand
ATGGCGGGGTCCAAATATTCGGCGCCTATCTTTCGCACGGCCTCGCCGGTTGCCACTGGCAGCATCCGGCGGCCGACCGTCACCGCCGCCTGTCGCTCATGAACGGACAACAGAACGAGAATTCCATGTTCGTCCTGAGCCGTCCCGATTCCCCATCGCTGATACAAGGCCGTCGCATATTCATCCGGCGTCTTGAACGGGTTCAGCGAAGGAACCGTCACCACAATCATTTCTACGCCGGTCTTCCTCTCAAGATCCTGGCAGACCGATCTGATCCTGGCTTTCCAATCAGGATCAATGATCGCGGCATGGTCGCTGACATATCCCAGCGGTTCGGGCAAAGAGAGCTTTTCATACGGTCCGGCTTGTGGATGTTCCACGAACGAGAACAGCAGAAGCAGGCCTATTTCAAGGATAACGGCGAGTCCCCGCCTTATCATTCTCACGTCGGGTTCCTCCGCGGTGAATCCACCCAGTGAATTAAAGCCTCAAGGGCGGCCGCATACCGATCGAACAATCGAGGAACCTCGACAGGACCGGGGGTGATGAGGCCGCGCTTCAGATGCAGGACATCCAAGAAACCCGAACAATCCAACTCCGTCGCTTGTTGCAACTCGAGCAAGAGCTGCTCCGCCGAACCGGATATCTTCCGTTGCGCCAGACGTTGAAGACCCCGCACGCAGGGAAGGAGGGCCGTCAAGGAAAGGGGAAGGAGAATCGTGATGGCGTCTTGCATTCCTCCCCCTTCCACAAATCGCTGCCGCAGTCTCAATAGGTTGGCCCGTAAACTCTGCCGGATCTGGACATCCAGACCGCCGGTATCCACATGCAACCCGATAAATGGATCACGGCCCGCCAGCAGACGATGCTGCTCCTGAATCTCCAGGTATTCCAAAGGAAACAAGGCAACTGAGGCATTGAGCTCGACTTCGGTCAACAGCAGCGGGACGACAACCTGCTCACGCGCCCACTTCTTGTGGGCTTTGGCATAGGCGGCGAGCTTGCTTCGATCATGCGAGGACAACAGTAACAAGAAATTCAAATTGGACCGGCCGGGCAGAAAGTCGCCGCGCACAGCGCTGCCGTAGAGCAGCGCTCCCACCAGCTGCGTGCCGAACAGATTTCCGATCTCCTTGGTATAGGATCGGATGGTGGTTTGTGTTTCGGAGGGCAATCCCTCAAAGATCGCAAAACTCGTCATGTCAGTATCTCCGCGTGACAGACATCAGGTGCCGGTGTCGTGCGCCGGCGTCACGCCGGCATTGGGATCCGGCAATAATCCTGCCGCGATGACGCGATCGAACAAAGAAAACGGGGGACTGGTCCGCAATCCGGCGGTTGTCGACAGCACTCGATAGCGCAAGCGCGCATTCCGGTCGAGCGTGCGGAAGACCCTGTCCCGCAATAAGGCTAAAACGGGATTCCCCGTATTCCACCACATGACCTGTTCATCGGCCAGGCGTTGCAGCATCTCCACTTGCGGCCGCCTGGCATGCTCGTAGGCTTTCAGTCGACCAGCGGACCAATCGTTCGCGTGCAGGCAGGAAGGGATGAGGTCGGCCAACGTAACGGCGTCCACCATGGCCTGCATCCGGCCTTGGGAGGCATGCGGATTCATGGCATGGGCGGCATCTCCAAGCAGGGCGGCGCCGTCCAGGACCCATGTTCTGGTCTTCACGCGCCCGGTCGGCATGTAGGCGACCTGATTCCAATCAACAAGACTGTTGAACAGTTCCTCATCCGATGGCGCAACGGCTCGCCACGCTTGCCGCAGCGGCTCCAGCCCCGTGGCTTTGATATGATCAAACGATCCGGCAGGAATCATGTAAAACAGATAAACTTTTCGCCCCGCCGCCGGAAAGAGACCCAGGATGGTCCGCCGTCCCACAAAATACCTTGCCTCCGTCTCGCCCCTCGGACTTTCGAGAATCGCGATGAGATAGCCTTCCGAGTACAGATGCATGTCGGCCTCAATACGAAGGGACTGGCGTACCTTGGAGAACGCGCCGTCCGCGCCGACCACCAGCTTGGCCGCTATCTGAATCCGTTCGCCGTTTCGCTCGGCCTCCAAGCCGGCGACTTGGCCACCGTTACATTGAAGGCCGGTAAACTGGGTGCCGTACCAGAACCCGGTGGGATTGGCCGCTTCCAGTTCCTTCAAAATGGCATGGTGCGCCACATTGGGCAAGGTGACCAGCGCGCGGTTATACGGCGCGGGAAGATCACCATAATCAACGGTGCAAAGACGCTCACCGCCCGCTCGACAAAAATGAAACAGCCGCACGGCTTTCACGGCGT
>DASSBQ010000172.1:0-4769 GCA_035698625.1 Nitrospiraceae bacterium | reverse complement strand
GTTGCGTTATGGGCGGCCGCGGTGAGCGGAGAGGCCATCGCCGATCGACAACTGAGGGCGTTTCGAAGCAAACCTTGGAACAAGGACCGGGTCTGCCGAACGGGGCTGTGGCGGTACTCGCGGCATCCCAATTATTTTTTTGAATGGCTCCATTGGTGGAGCTATGTCGTGATGGCGTTCGCGCTGCCGGCCGGCAACTGGTGGGCCACACTGATCGGCCCCCTTGTCATGGGCTGGGCGCTGGTGAAAGTCACCGGGATTCCGCTGGCGGAGGCGCAAGCCTTGTCCACGCGCGGTGAGGACTATCGCCACTATCAGCGGACGACGAACGCCTTTTTCCCCTGGCCGCCGCGAGCGGACCGGTAGCGACGAGCAGGTTCAGGCTCGCCTTTTCGCGTTATCTGCGGGAGTGGTCGCCAGGGCGGGACAGTGGCGGAGGTCCGCGACGCGAAGAATAATGAGCGTCACGTTTGCGGGCGCCGACGAGACGGTGAGCCGGCAGTGTCTTTCGTGGCCCACCGCTCAGCGGAAGCGGTCGCGGAGTGTTCGAGCGGTCCATGACGCGCTGTCTTCGAGCGGAGGCACTGTCGCACCCTGGCAGGTCTCGTTCAAAACTGGACGATTTTCAGATAGGTTCTTATCAAGCCGCGGCGATTCTGCGAGTCCTCTGCGTCAGCGTTTCTGCAGTTCGTCAAGTCGGGCGCGAGCAGTCACCGCCGCCGTGCTGTCCGGATACAGACGAACGATATCTTCGTACAGTTGTTTGGCATGCGCCACATTGTTCTGGCGCTCTTCCAGTTGAGCCGTTTCCAGCCACTGGGCCGCTTGATCCGCGCCGCAGGCAGGCAGGATGAAGAGCAGAAACAATAACGAGAGCCGTACGGACCGCACGACTATTCCTTCCTTCCGAACGTCAGGACGAGAACGTCTCCAATCATCCTACCCGGCTCTGTCGAACCGGCTGATCCGGTTCCTCTTCTTGAGGCTGCTGAATGTGTTGCTGAAGATTTCGGAGCCGCTCCCATGGAATATGCACCGTGCCTCCCGTCCCTTCGTGTAATCGCTGCCATGACTCTAACAGATTCAGGCATGCGTGATCGATATGGCGAAGCCCGGTGACGCGCACGAGAATATTCGCCAAGGGGGGCGCCTGTTCGAGCGTGCGGGCGAGACGCGGTAATGAGAGAAAGGTCGCGATGCCGTTCAACTCCAAGGTCAACCGTCCGGTTTTGATATCGTGCGTGTATCCCGCCTCGAGCGTCTGGGTCGTGTATAGCAGTTTCGCGACGGCCAAGCCGACCCCGATAAGGACGCCGATGAGGAGGTTGGTGGTGAGGATCGCCGCCATGGTGGAAAAAAAGATCCAGAGTTCGCTCCGGCCGTAGGCCTTGAGCTCGCGAATGGCTTCGATATTCATCAGCTTATAGCCGGTATAGACCAGCACGGCCCCGAGGCTTGCCGTTGGTATCAGTCGAAGGATGAACGGAAGGAAGGAGACGAACAGCAGAAGCCATAAGCCGTGGTACACCGATGCCATTCTGCTCTTGGCGCCAGCGTGCACGTTCGCCGCGCTTCGGACGATGACGCCGGTCATGGGCAATACACACAGCAAGCCGCATAATGTGTTGCCGATCCCTTGGGCGAATAGTTCACGATTATAGTGGGTTCTCGGTCCGGTATGAAGTTGATCGACGGCCGTGGCGGAAAGCAAGGTCTCGACGCTGGCAATGAGGGCCAGTCCCAAGGCTTCCGCCCAAATCGACGT
This sequence comes from Nitrospiraceae bacterium, assembly GCA_035698625.1. Classification (GTDB taxonomy): domain Bacteria; phylum Nitrospirota; class Nitrospiria; order Nitrospirales; family Nitrospiraceae; genus DASSBQ01. Next base: position 3,004 of record DASSBQ010000172.1, on the reverse strand, counting down.
GTCGAAGATATGTGACATCTCGCTCATCGGGGGAAGCGTAATCACCCAAAATAGATCATCACGCACGGAGACATGGCTGATCGGCAGGTGGTTGAGAATCGCCAAGCCGGTCGCGCAGACCACCCCCACGAGGACGGCCGGAATAAGGCGCAGCCGAGACGGGGCGAATTTCGTCCATAAGATGATGACCCCGATGGTAAGCAGACCGATGCGGGCGGCTTCATGGTGGCTTGTGGCATGGTCGTTGTCGGTCAAGAGACTTTTCCAAACGGCCTCCGGCAGCGTGAGCACGTTCGCCAGCCCATCAGCTTTCGGCACATCGTCGATCATGACGTGAAACTGACCGGCGACAATGAGCAGGCCGATGCCGGCCAGCATGCCGTGAATGACGGCCGGAGAGACCGCGCGGAACCAGTGGCCCACTTGGAGCCATGCGGCGGCGATCTGGATCATCCCGGCAAGCAGAATGATCAGCCCAAGATGCTCGCGCCCGTGTGTCTGCATGAGGTCCCAGACAATGACCGTCAGTCCGGCTGCCGGTCCGCTCACCTGGAAAGGACAGCCGGCAAGCCAGCCCACCACGAGACCGCCGATGATGCCGGTCATGATGCCGGCGCCAGGAGGCTGTCCCGACGCGATTGCGATGCCCATGGACAATGGCAAGGCGACGAGAAAGACCACCATCGAGGCCAGCACGTCTTGTTTGACGTCGGTGAGCCTGGGAAGAGACATGGACAGCGGAAATTTCTTCATGGAACCTGCCACGACCGACAGACTTCTTTCTTCAAGGTATCGAATGCTGTCCGGATCGCAAGAAAAAATGGAACTCTTCTCCGGAGTGCTTCACGGGCCGCGGAAAAACACCCCGTTACTCACGGGAATGCGGCGTCCGGACGATTCGCGCGGCGTTATTTTGAGTTAGTTCCTGATTCCCTTACACGGAACGGCGGGAGTCCACTCCGTCGAATATGGCCCAGCCTGCTGGAGCCGCGTAGCGGAAGGATGACCCGCAGAGTGGGAATCGAAGGCAAGAGAGTCAGGCAACTAGCGAGTCGTTGTAGGCTCTATTCCAAACCGCGGGGGCGTGATGGATTCGCTTCGGCATCGAGGACAGCGGCTCGGCTTGGTGAGGCGGCTCCGGTCTTTGAACTCGAAGGCGCATTGGCGGCATGTTGACGGTTCGGACAGAAAGCGGCGGTTCGTATCGCGGCCGACGGTTTTCACGATGTGCGACAAATGCTCTTCGACAAGACGCTCCTGAATTCCGAGCATCTGCGCGAGTTGAAAAGACGACAATCTGGTTCCGACGAGCAGCTGCATGATGCGTTGCCTCGGCGTGAGGTCCCTGTCATCGCGCATGGTGAATCGTAGGTCATTCTGATCCGGAAAGAAAGTAACCGCAAGGAGGAACCGAACCGTTTGATCGCCTGCGGACTTGATCTAGAAGTACGGCTCTGCCAGGATTTCACTCCAGCCCTGTGGTTTATCCTTATACACGTGCGGAGATTCGTCGAAAGGAGTGTCTCATGAAATTTCTCGCCGTGCATCCCGGTCCGCTCATGTATACCAAAATCTATCTGCGTCTCGAACCGTTGGGGCTCGAGTTGGTCGCCCAGGCGGCGCGCCGCGCAGGCCATGAAGTGCGTATACTCGATCTGCAGGTGGAGCGGCAGAGCGACCTTCACCGGATGGTGGCGGAATGGCATCCTGACGTCATCGCTTTTTCGTGTAATTATCTCGCCAACGTGCCGGAGATCGTGGACCTTGCCAAGGCGATGAAGGAGCGGCACCGGCACTGCTTCATCCTTGTGGGCGGCCATAGCGCATCCTTTGTAGCGGCTGACATATTGGCTCATGCCGATGGCGCGATCGACTGCGTCCTGCGCGGCGAAGGGGAGGCGTCCATCGAACAGCTGTTATCGGCGGTTGCGCATGATCCGTCGTCGGTTTCCCGAATTCCGGGCGCCGTCACGCCGGACGGCGAAGGTCCCGCGCCTCAATTCGTGCATAGTCTCGACGACATAAGTCCCGCGCGCGACCTGGTACGATTCCGTCACAAATATTTCTTGGGGGTGCTGGATCCCTGTGCATCCGTCGAGTTTGCCCGCGGTTGCCCATGGGACTGCTCATTCTGCAGCGCCTGGACATTTTACGGACGCAGCTATCGTGCGGTGAATCCGGAACGGGCGGTCGACGACGTGGCCCGCATACGGGAATCCGGTATCTTCATCGTGGACGATGTGGCGTTCATTCAAGCCAAGCACGGATTCACCATCGGGGAGGCCATCGCGAGAAGAGGCATCAAGAAGCAGTACTATCTGGAGACGCGGGGAGACGTCTTGCTTCGAAATAAAGATGTATTTCGTTTCTGGAAGCAGCTGGGACTGAAATATATCTTTCTCGGGATCGAAGCGATCGATGAAGAAGGGCTCAAGATGCACCGGAAGCGCACGACGGTCGGGAAAAACTTCGAGGCCTTGGAGTTCGCCCGTTCGCTCGGCCTGAGAGTCGCCATCAATCTGATTGCGGATCCGGACTGGGATCGCCGGCGCTTTGCCATTGTCCGTGAGTGGTGCCTCGATATTCCCGAAATCGTGACCATCAGCGTCAATACTCCCTATCCCGGGACAGAGTCCTGGCTCACGGAATCCCGCCGGTTTACCACGCGCGATTACCGGTTGTTTGATATTCAACATGCCGTGCTGCCCACCAGGCTGCCGTTGCCGGACTTTTACGACGAGCTGGTGAAAACACAGCAGGTTTTAAATCACAAGCACCTCGGGTGGGCTGCGCTGAAATCCACCGCTACCATCGCCGCCGGGCATTTGCTTCGCGGCCAGACCAATTTTGTAAAGATGTTGTGGAAATTCAACAGCGTGTACAACCCGAAGCTTCAGTTGGCCGACCATCAGCCCTCGCCGCGCTACGAAATGGCTTCGGCGCCGCCTCAACAGCAGCGCGTCGACCCCCAATTGCTGTATATTCTTCCCGCGAAGGGGCGGCA
>DASSBQ010000171.1:0-2931 GCA_035698625.1 Nitrospiraceae bacterium | reverse complement strand
CGCAATCTCCGGCACCGTGCACGGCGATGTCTATGTCGGTGGAGGCAGAGTGGTGCTGGTGGACGGAGTGATCAATGGAGATCTGATTGCGGTCGGGGCGAAAGTCATCGTGTCCGGTCGGGTCGCGCAGGACGCCAGAATTATCGGCGGCCATGTCGTCCTGATTGGCAGTATCGGCAAGAATGCGACCATCGTTGGAGCCGACATCCAGATTACCAGCGCCGCGGGTGTTGAAGGCAGCCTGGTTGCCGCCGGCGGAGAAGTCGAAATCGACGGGCCTATCAGTCGCGATGCACGGATTGCGGCCGGGAGCGCGACGGTTTCGAATCACATTGGACGCGATCTGTCCGTCGCGGGAGGCGCCGTCCGGTTGACGTCGACGGCGACGGTCGACGGGAGGCTCCGCTATTGGGCGGATGAGGAACCGGTCATCGATGAAGGCGCGACGATTCACGGACCGGTCACGCATCGCCGGCTTCCAGGCGGATGGCAGGCCGAAGGGTTCCGACGCGGATTTGCCGGGTTGCGGCTGTTCACGTGGGGCGTGAGCCTCGTGTCGACGCTAATTCTGGGATTGATCCTGTTGCACGTCTATCCGTTGTTCACGCGGAGAGTCTCCTCGACAATTCGAGAGCGCCCATGGCGTTCGCTCGGCTGGGGAGCGGCGGCCCTGGTCGGGACTCCTCTTATCGTCCTGGCGTTACTGGTGACGATTCTCGGCTTGCCGATCGGGCTGATACTCCTCGCCCTGTATTTGGTGATGCTGTATCTGGCACGGATCTATGCCATGACCTACATCGGGCAGGTGCTGCTCAGACGCACAGCCGATTCCTCGCCGCTGTCCTGGTGTTTCGTCACGGGTCTGGCGGTGTATGCGCTTCTGGCGCTCATTCCTATCGTCGGTGAACTCGTGACTTTCATGACCGTGCTGTTCGGGCTCGGAGCGCTGTTGGCGGCTGAAAAGGACCTGGTGGTGGCCTTACGCGAACAAAAATTGGTGTGACGTGATATGAGGGGTGAGATATGAGACATTCTTTCCGAATCGGGCTGAGCTTCGGTCTGACGTCCGGCGTTATTACGACACTGGGCTTGATGGTTGGACTGTATTCCGGCACCCATTCGGAATCGGCGGTGTTGGGCGGTATCCTGACGATTGCGGTGGCTGACTCTCTTTCCGACGCCTTGGGCATTCATGTGGCGGAAGAGTCAAAGCATATTGGGTCGCACAGTCATATTTGGGAAGCCACCCTGGCGACGTTTGTGGCCAAGTTTCTCATTGCCGGAACCTTCGCGCTGCCGGTGGTGTTGCTGTCGCTTGACCTCGCGGTCCTTGTCAGTATCGGCTGGGGCCTGCTGCTCCTGGCGATCCTCAGCTTTTGGGTGGCTCGCATTCAGCAAAACGCGGCCTGGAAGGTCATCGGAGAACATGTGTTTATCGGGATGTGCGTCATCGCCAGCACCCATTATCTTGGCGAATGGATCGGAGCGCGATTTTCATGACTCACTCGGACAAGCATCCAAGGAACCTTCCGCTGCCGCTCGTCGCGTATTTTTCGATGGAAATCGGGATGAGCCCTCTTATGCCGACGTATTCCGGAGGCTTGGGCGTCTTGGCCGGCGATACCATTCGTTCCGCCGCGGATCTGGAAATCCCTTTCGTCGCCGTCACGCTCCTCCATCGGCACGGATATTTCTATCAACGGATTGATGCGCGGGGGCAGCAGATTGAGGAGCCGGTTGCGTGGCCGATCGACGATTTCGCGGTGCCCATGGACCGGATAGTTCATGTCGAGATCGAGGGCCGATCGGTCGCTGTGCGCGCGTGGCGGTATCGGGTCAAAGGGGAGTCGGGCTTTGAAGTCCCGGTCTATTTGCTTGATACGGATGCAGCAGAAAACAGCGAGTCTGACCGGAAGCTGACCGACAATCTCTATGGAGGTGACCTTGCGTATCGCCTGTCGCAGGAGGTGATCCTGGGGTATGGAGGCCTCCTGATGTTGCGCGCGCTCGGTTATGGCGACATCCCTCGCTATCACCTGAACGAAGGCCATGCTGCGCTATTGGTGCTTGCGCTGCTCGAGGAAGAGTTCGCAGGCGATGCAGCTAAGGAAACTCATTTTTCAAAGGCTGCTCTGGACGCCGTGCGCGAACGCTGTGTGTTTACGACCCATACACCGGTGCCGGCGGGCCATGACCAGTTTCCGGCGGACCTTGCTCGCCGCGTGCTCGGTGAGCGCCGGTGCCGGATTCTGAGCCTGTGCGATCAAGATCAGGCCTTGAATATGACTCTGCTCGCACTGCGCGGATCGCGCTTCGTCAACGGCGTGGCGATGCGGCATGGCGAGGTCTCCAGCAGCATGTTCCCCGACTACCCGATCCATTCCATCACGAACGGCGTGCACGCCGTCACCTGGGCCGCGCCGCCGTTTCAAGCCCTCTACGACCGCTATCTCCGTGATTGGCGTCATGATCAGTTGTCGCTTCGCTACGCCATCAGCATCCCGGATCAAGAGATCTGGTCGGCCCATGTCGAAGCGAAGCACGCGCTGGTCGAGTACCTGAATCGGACGACGAACGCCGGTTTCGACCGGGATGTCTTCACGATCGGGTTTGCACGGCGCGCGACCGCCTACAAGCGGGCCGGGCTGCTGTTTCATGACGTGGCGCGACTGCAGAAGATCGCCGACCGGGCCGCCATTCAAATCGTCTTCGGAGGCAAGGCGCATCCGCGGGACGAACAGGGAAAGGAGATTATCCGGTTTCTCTATAAGATGCGGGAGCAATTGCGCGGCAGCATCGTCGTGACCTATGCGCCCAATTACGACATGGCGATGGCGCGCCTGCTCTGCGCCGGCGTGGATGTGTGGCTGAACACGCCGCTACCTCCCATGGAAGCGTCGGGGACTAGCGGCATGAAAGCGGCGATCAACG
>DASSBQ010000170.1:0-3353 GCA_035698625.1 Nitrospiraceae bacterium | reverse complement strand
ACCGGCATGCGCCACTTCCGCCACTAGCCGACTGTTGAAAATGTCGTGCAGCTTCGTTCTCGGTCGTCTGTCCCCTTCACCGTGCTGACGCAAGAGTACGCCTCAGGGTCCAGCCTTCCTGCGGTCTTGCCGCACGATCATTTTGAGCAGCCGGGGTTGGTGGGTCCTTCGTTCCATATGCGATTCCATTTGTTCAAGAACTCATGCGAGGCGCTTGCGTGAAGATTCTTATCATCGGCAGCGGCGGACGTGAACATGCGCTGACCTGGAAGCTTGGGCAAAGTCCTCGCCGCCCAGAGCTTTTCTGCGCGCCCGGCAATGCCGGCATAGCCGATCTTGCGACGTGCGTGTCAATCCAAGCGGATGACATCATCCGGCTCAAGGAATTTGCGCTCGCTGAACGTATCGATTTGACGGTGGTCGGTCCTGAAGCGCCGCTGGCTCTCGGCATCGCGGATGAATTCCGGAAAGCGAAGCTGAAAATCTTCGGACCGACTAAAGCCGCGGCCCGGCTGGAGTCGAGCAAGAGCTTCACCAAGGAATTGCTGGCAACGAATCGGATTCCGACTCCACGGGCGAGGACCTTCGATCAGATAGAGCCTGCATTAGCATATCTCGACCAGGAACCGGTTCCAATCGTCGTCAAAGCAGACGGACTGGCGCAGGGCAAGGGAGTCGTCGTGGCATCGACCCGGGAAGAAGCACGGCACGTCGTGCACAATTTCATGGAACGGGGCATCTTCGGACAAGCCGGACTGCGAGTCGTCATCGAAGAGTTTCTGGATGGTGAAGAACTGACGGTCATGGCCTTCACCGACGGCAACACGGTTGTTCCGATGGCGCCCGCTCAGGATCACAAACGAGTCGGAGACGGGGACAGCGGGCCGAATACGGGAGGCATGGGCGCCTATGCGCCGGCCCCGCTCGCAACGCCGGCGCTCCGCGAGACAGTGCTGCATGAAATTTTACAGCCGGCCGTTGATGCCATGGGCCGTCTGGGCTGCCCATTCCAGGGTGTCCTCTACGCCGGCCTGATGATCGTCCAGGACAAACCGTACGTATTGGAATTCAACGCGAGGATGGGCGATCCCGAAACGCAGGCGGTGCTGCCGCTGCTGAAGACGGATTTACTCAACATTCTGGATGCGGTGGCAAACCATCATCTGGATCAACTGACCGTCGAGTGGCACAACGAAGCCGCTCTCTGCGTCGTCTTGGCGTCCGGCGGCTATCCGGGGCCTTACAAGACCGGCATTCCGATTCATGGGCTTCAACCTCCTATGCTGCAAGATCGAACCGTCGTTTTTCATGCCGGTACGGCAGAACAGAAGGGGACGGTGTTGACCGCGGGTGGCCGGGTGCTCGGCGTCACCAGCCGCGCGCCAACTTTACTGGAAGCCCGCGACGCCGCCTATCGAACGGTGCGGACAATATCGTTCGAGGGCTGCCACTATCGGACTGATATCGCTTCCCGGGCGGTACTGTCGCGCGCCTGATGGGCAGTGCAACAACCGCCGGCTTTTAAGCGCCGCCCTCGCACTCACTCGCCGCCCCGGGCGCTTCGCAGGCAACGACCCGGCGCGGCAAAGACCGGTTGCGCCGCCGATGTCCCCATCGCCGAGCAGCCGAGTCATTAACCGTAGTCCATGTCCGATGTTCTGACCTTGCATGCTCACCGTCATCCCGTTCCATACCGTCCTCGATGAGGCAACCAACTCGACCGTTGCGAACGTCATCGCCGGCGGCGGCGTGATCGCCATTCCTACGGAAAGTTCCTATGCCTTGGCCGCGTCTCCTTTTCACACCGACGCTCTACGGGCGCTGGCTAGGGCGAAAGGCCGCCCGGATGGCAAGCCAATTCTTGTTCTGATCGGCGCGGTTGACCAAGTAAGGATGCTAGCCGCGACGGTGCCACCGGCCGCCGATCTGCTGATTCGCTCTTTCTGGCCGGGCCCGCTGACCTTGGTCCTTCCCGCACAGTCCACGCTGTCGCCTCTGCTCACGGCGAACACGGGCACCATAGGCATTCGGCTGCCGGCATATCCGCTCCTTCGGCAGTTGCTTGTGCGGGTAGGGCCATTGACGGGAACAAGCGCCAATCGATCCGGTCAGTCCTCCTTCTGCACGGCTCATGAAGTGTCGGCCGAACTGGGCGAGGCTGTTCAGATTCTCCTCGATGCGGGATCGACGCCGGGCGGCAAACCCTCGACCGTTCTCGACGCTCGAACGCCGGTCCGCGTGATTCGAGAGGGGGCCGTGTCGCGCGCGGCACTTTCCGACGTGCTTCACGACGCTGGGTATGCACTTTCTCCATGAAGTGATGCGGCTTTGTCTGTATAATCGGCGCCACCGGAGGAGAACTCATGATGATACGTTGGTTTCGACAGGTCGCGGCCGCAGTTGCATTCGGCGCATTCGTCACCGCGGCGTTTACGGGGTGCGACTACTGGCCGCCGGCGCTGCAAGCTCAAATCGAACAATTGCGCACGGAAGCCCAAACAGCGGCGGCGGACAGGGCGCTGTTGCAGAATCAGCTGAATGCGTCCAACAAAGCGAAAGAGGAGTTACAGACGCGCGTGGAAGATCTCACCCGCGTCAACAAAGAGAAGTCGGCGATGCTCGCGAACCTGGAACGGGCGCTCGTGGCCGAGCGGGAACGGAGTGCTAAATTGAGCAAAAGCGCCGTCGGCAAGAGCAAGGAGAAGCCGACAACTAAACCGTCGACTAAACCTTCGCGCAAGCCTTCACCGAAACCTCCGGCCAAGAGCGCACCCAAGAAGAAATCGAGCGCGCCCCCGCCAAAACGCGTCGCGGACATGGAGCAGTCGGACCGATGGCCCCTGGTGGTTATGAGGATGACGGGGTCGGAGTAGGGGCGGTCGCGCCTGACGAAGAAGACGACGAGGGAGCGGCTTCCTTCGCCGCCGCGGGCGCGGGGGAGGCTGAGTTCTCGGCGGAAACAGCCGCCGGTTGCGGTTTTGCTTCTCCGGTCTTTTCAGATTTTTCAGTCTTTTCTGTCGTTTTTTCCGTTCCGCCGTTCCCGTCCGTGGGCTTCAACTTATCGGAATAATCGGTCACATACCACCCGCTTCCCTTAAACATGATGGCCGGGGAAGAGATGAGTTTGCTAACGGCGGAGCCGCAACGGATGCAGCTCGCGATAGGATCGTCCTTGATGCTCTGCTTGACTTCAAAACGGTGGGAACAGCTCTGGCACAAATATTCATAAATCGGCACGGCGGTCACTCCTTTTGCATGGTGGTCCCATGGTCCTACGACTTGAGGTAAGCTCGATTCGGCGGAAATCAAGCATCGCCAAGTCGGCCGGTCTATCCCGCTGATCAGACCAACTG
>DASSBQ010000169.1:0-2373 GCA_035698625.1 Nitrospiraceae bacterium | reverse complement strand
AAGAGAATGAGTTGCACGAGCGGGATGCCGATCATCATGCCGAAAGTCAAACGATCCCGGCGCATCTGGACAAACTCTTTGACGACGATCGCCCAAAACCGACTGGGGGAAAACCAAGATCCGAAAGTCATGGCGTCACGGTGTCTTGTGCCCGCTCCATCAAATGAATGAAAGCCTCTTCCAGACCCGCTTCCGCACGGCTCCACTCGTAGGGCGGCTTGTGAAAGGGAGCCAGCGTTCGTTCGAGCAATGCGGCATCGTCGCCACTGACATGCAGTTTGTTGCCGAACGCCACCGCTTGCGTCACGCCGGGAAGGCGCCGCAGTTCTTCCGCCAACTGCGCCAGGTCGGGGCCGCTGACGGCCCAGGTCGTGAGATGCGTTTGGCGGACGACCTCTTCCACCGACCCATGGACGAGCAGCTTGCCTTTCAAGATGAACGCCAGGCGATGGCAGCGTTCGGCTTCATCCATGTAATGGGTCGCGATCAGAAAGGTCAGCCCTTGGGCGGCGAGCTGATGAATCTCCTCCCAGAATTCCCGCCGCGCGTGAGGATCGACGCCGGCGGTCGGCTCGTCGAGCAGCAACAGCTTCGGTTCGTGAAGCATGCAGGCGGCCAAAGCCAGACGCTGTTTCCATCCGCCCGACAACTCGCCGGCCAATTGATCCCGGCGTTCGGCCAGTCCCAGCCGCTCGATCGTCTGGTTCACGGCTTCCCGGCGGTCAGGCATGGAATACATCCGCGCCACGAAATCGAGATTCTCCTTGATGCTCAAATCTTCGTAGAAACTGAAGCGTTGCGTCATGTACCCGACCTGCCGCTTGACGGCTTCGCTGTCCGTGATCACGTCATGCCCCAGACAGGTGCCGCTTCCCGCGTCCGCCTTCAAGAGGCCGCACAGCATCCGGATAAAGGTCGTCTTGCCGCTGCCGTTCGGACCGAGAAAGCCGCAGATTTCTCCGGTCCGGACTCGTAAATCCACATGATCCACCGCGGTCCGGTCGCCGAAACGTTTCGTCATGCCGTGCACATCAATGGCGAAATCATCGGGCATGATCGGCCCCGAGCTGCACATCCACCGGTTGTCCCGGATGAAGCGTTATAGACGTGCCGGGATCGAACACGGCTTCGATCATAAAGACCAACTTGCTGCGCGCCTCCCGGCTGTAAATGACCGGGGGGGTGTATTCCGCGCGGGGCGAGATGAAACTCACCGTGCCGATTGCCGGTTCCCGCCCGTCGACCATGACACTCAGACTTTGTCCGAGTTGCACCGAGCCGATGCGTGGCTGGGGCACGAAGGCCCGGACCTTGATGTTCTCGGGAGGCAACAGCACGACGACCGGACGGCCCGCCGGCACCCATTCGCCCTCCCGATACAGGGTATCGAAGACCAGCCCGTCCTGCGGAGTCGCCTGGCGCTTTTGCGACAGGTCCCACTGCGCTTTTTGAAGAGCCGCTTCCAGCGCCCGCACGTTATTCTCGGCGGCGGTAATCTGATCGCTTCGCGAGCCCAACCGGGCCGTTTTCAGATCGGCTTCCAGCTGCGCGACGCGCTGACGATTCTGGTCGCGAACCGACCGCGACCGCAGATATTCCAGTTCCGCGGTGGCTCCCGGCGTGCGCATCAGATTTTCCTGCCGCGCCAACTCCTTTTCCGAGAGAGCGAGCCCGACGCGGGTTTGCTTGAGCTGGGCTTCGAGCGATTCGATTTCCGACGGGCGCTTGCCTTTCCGGACGTCTTCGAGATTGGCACGAGCCTCGGCCAGCTTGCGCTCCGCTTCATCCCGTGCGGCCCTCTCGGGGATGCTGTCCAGGTCGAATAACGGCGTACCGGCTTTTATCTGCATGCCGCGTCGTACGTTGAGCGAGAGAAGCGCGCCGGCCAGCGGGGAGGCTACATAGACGAATTCTCCCTCTACGTAGCCCTGAAGGACATCACGATCGGGAGGATTGCAACCGGCGAATAGGGCAAGGCAAGCTAGGACACCGAGCATGCGGTGCAACACCGACCGGCGAGATGCGATCCGCGCGCTCATAGGCGGGCTCTCCCCGTGTCGGTGAGGACGCCTTGAAGGATCACGGCAATGATGGCGGAAAAGCCCGTCTTGGGAGTAAGCCCCAGCTCTTCCATCTTCGCCGGGTTCAGAATCGCCTGTACTCCGGCCAACAAGAGTTCGGTAATCAATACCGGCGGAATTTCCTTCCGGATCAAGCCGGTTTTGCGTGCCTCGTCAAAACATCTGCCGAAGTAGCGGCGGATGAGGCGGCTACGGCGGTCCTCGATCAATGCGAACAGTTCCGGCGCCTCCCGCCGGATATCCCGCACGAATGCCGGCTGAATTTCTCCGGTATGCCGCTGGACGCAGGCCA
>DASSBQ010000168.1:0-6609 GCA_035698625.1 Nitrospiraceae bacterium | reverse complement strand
AATTTGCGAAAGAACTCCTGTAGCAAGAGTTGGCTCTCCTGCTCTGCGATCCCTCCTTGTACGTCCACGCGATGGTTCAGGCGCGGTTCAGGCGGGATGTCAAAAACCGAACCACAGGCGCCCGCCTTGGGATCGCGGGCGCCGTACAGGACCCGCGAAATGCGTGAGAGAATAACCGCTCCAATGCACATGGTACAAGGTTCGAGCGTGACGTAGAGGGTCGCTCCCGTCAGTCTCCACGTACCGAGTCGGGTCGCGGCTTCCCGAATGGCGATCAACTCGGCATGGGCCGTGGGATCCTGCCACTGCTCGCGCCGGTTGTAGGCTTGAGACACGACCTCATTGCCCGCTACGATGAGAGCCGCCACCGGCACTTCTCCTTCGGCTGCCGCTCGCTTGGCAAGCTCCAGTGCCGCCTGCATGAACTCAATATCACTTGACATGGGATCCTATGCTATGGGGCGGCAGGCGCGACTCGGTCATCCGCGTAGTCGCCGGTGGCTCGGCGGTCTGCCGCGGTTTGCATGAATCAACGTGAAAAGGTACGGGGAGGGAGGCAATGTTCGTGTCGTTTTCATGAAATCTGGCCGAGAAGATAAATTGCGCCGGTCGGCTGGGGACGGCCTCCCGCCGGTTCGATGCTGATGGCGATTTGCTTGAGCCTCGAAACATTTCGCACGCCTTTGACGAGCAATCGTCCCTTTCGGCCCGCGTCAACCGTGAAGAGTCCCACACTGACCGGTTTGTCGTCGATGGCCCAGAGTTGATAAATCGTGCCCGCAGGCAAATCCGGCAGATCGAATGCATAGAACCAGGCTTTCTTTCCGCTTGGGTCAAACAGGAAGAAGGCGCCGGCTTGTTTGGCCTGTTCGGTTCCTGATAATGCGACAACCTTGGCATGGGGACTTTTCAAGAGACCGAACACCTCATCCTGCTGGCGGGAAGCCCGTTGGGACAGGGTATCCCGCTGCGCAAGCTGGGTACGGAGATCACCCAGTTCTCCGTCGCGTTGGATCAACTGATCTCTCAATTCGGTGAGATCGCTTCTGCGCACCTCGAGCTCCTCGCGCAACTGCTTGATGACGCCCTCGCGTTCGTCAATGTGTTTTTGCAGGGCAGTCGCCTTCGACGACTCCTGTTGCACGATTCCTTGGAGCTCGGTGCTTTTCTCGGCTTCCAGCGCCGATCGGTTGTGCGTCGTCCAGGCAACATAGGCCGCGCCGGCGAGCAGCAGCAGGCTCAGAAAGCCGAAGGTGAGCTGAAAGGGCCATGAGCGAGCCGGCGCAATGGGAGGAAAAAGATGATTCATCCATTCCCCCGGCTCCAAGCTTGGTTTCGCGCTCTTGACCTCCTCAGCCGGAGGAGCCGGAGGATTCCGGGCCGCCAGGACTTTGGCCTTCAGCATGTCAGGAGGCGCTGTCGGTGGCAGGGAAAATGGGAGAAGCGCCGCGACTCCCTGGTAGTCTTTCAATGCCGCATGACACGTTGCGCAGCCGGACAGCAGGTGAGCTTCCAGCGCCTGGCGCTCTGGACGTTCCAGGGCGCCGGCGGCATAGAGCGGCACCGCCTCCTCCAGCTCCAGGTGTGTCATCATGGATGATGGAGTTCCAATAGTGGATTGAGTGACAACCGCAACTTGACCATCGCCAGCTTGATGCGCGTCTTGACCGTCCCGAGCGGCTGATTCAATCTCGCGGCGATTTCTGAATGTGAGAGGCCGTGATAGTAGGCCAACTCAATGGACTCTTGCTGAGCGGTAGGAAGCTCGGCAATGGCTCTGATCAGCGTAAGCCGCAAGTCGCCGTCCCTGGCCGCATCCTCAGTCGTCATCTGTTCTAGATCTTGGCGTGGGTAAGTCGAACCCTGGTCGGGAGAACCAGCCGCGTTGCTTGCTCCACGGGATACTCCGGAGCGGATCCGTTCGATGGCTCTGCTTCGCGTCAGGGTGACAAGCCATGAGATTGGGGTGCCTCGGCCGACATCATAGCGGGCGACCTTACGCCACACTTCCAGATATACTTCTTGCAGGAGTTCTGCCGCCTCTTCACGATCGCCTAAGATCCGACAGGCCAGCGTGAAAAGCAGCACGTTCGATTGATCGTAGAGCCGGCTGAATGCCTCGACATCTCCTTTCGCAACCCGGGAAAGGAGTTTGGGATCGATGATTGTGGAGGCCTGTCGTGGAGCAGCTTCCATCAGCGAGGCTTGCGGGTTCTTGAACCACCGTCGCTTCTTGACGCAGGCCCAACTATATCACTCTACGGGGGAATTCGGCAAAAGGATGTGCGTTTTGAGGAAACCTGCGTAAGCGGGGCGCTCGTCGACCGAAGCGGCAACGATCTCGCCGGAACCTATGTGAGGTAGCGCAAGAGAAGGGAAGCGGCGTCTGCTCCGCCGTTTGGCGGGGGGGCCGGATACTGGGGCGGCGGCGCCGCTCGGACTGCGGTCAGCGTGTCGATCCATTTCCCCGCGGCAAAGGCCTCCCTGTTCAATTCGGCTCCACGACCATACCGGTGCAGATAGTCGACCAGGGGCTGCTCATCGGCGAAATGGTATCTACGTACATAAACCACGGGTTTCTGCAGGGCAACGGCTTCCACGATCGTTCCATACCCCGGCTTGGTCATAATCACCTCCACCGACGCCAGGACGGTATGAAACGGCCACGAAAGATCCTTTGTCGAAATCACCCGTCTCAGGCCGGGCGGTACATCCGCATCGACGATGAACCGGAACGGCGCCATGGATTCCAAGACCGCAAACGGCAATTGTTTCTGCGAAATGCCGCCGAATCCGACCAGCACGAGGCAGTCATCATCGGGGATTTGCAGAGCGGCGCGAAGCGGTCTGCTCTGCGGTGTATGTGGTTCGCAAATGGGTCCCACGTCCGCCACATGGCGGAATGCTTTTACCGGAATGCCTGGAGCAGGACGTATCAGACAGTCGGCGGCCGCATAGGCGCGACGGATATGCTGCAGAATTACTTGCTCGGAAGCAACCCCGGGGCGTGCGTACAGCTCCAATACGGCGTCCCAGGATAAGGAGCAGAGGGCTACGGTCGGGATGCCGGCGGCTGTTCCCGCGGCCACTGCCATGTGGGAAATATCGGATAATACCAGGGCCGGACGAGCCCGGCTGATGGCTGCCGCTTCCCTTTCAATCCTGCTCTCCCACTCGGTATGAAATCGGCGGTGTGCGTCCCAGGTGGCAGGTACGTCGATGTCGAGGGGACCGTCTTGAACACAGCCGATATCCTGCACTGTTTCACTGAGCTGCCACGGCATCCTCAGCCGTGGTTCAAAGAACGTGCGAGGGACGGATGTCTTGAGTAGGACGGTGGTATCCGGGACACATTGGCTGATGTGGTTCAGGACAGGAATCACTTGGGCGGCATGGCCATAGCCGTGGCCGGAGATGGAGCACCAGATCAAGGGCAAGAAGACAACCTCCGGAGATCAACTATTGGAAAAATCGGATTCGGACGGCGTGATGTTGTACTGCAGTTCGAGGTCAAAATCATCGATCAGCTCGTTGGCGGCCTCATGACCCAGATCGGATCGGACTTCGTTGATCACCAGATCGATCGCCGCCGCCGCATGTTGGCCGTATTGCGCCATGGCGGATTCAATGCGTTGTTTCGCATCCTCGAGTTTCATGCGGGCCTCCGAGTTCTTTGTGCTATTCCAGGGTTGTCATCAACTGCTGCATTTCCGGAACCAGGTCCATTCCTCCGTTCGATCGGCCGGACAGCGCCGCGTCAATTCCGGCTTTCAAAACGGATCGTGCATTCCCTTTCTTCCCCAACGAGATGAGGACGCGGCCCAGGGCGAGATGAGACGCCACGTGTGTGGGATCGAGTTCCGTCGCCACGGTGAGGTGCTCGGCGGCTTCTTCAAGACTTCCCCCCTCCTGCAGAATCTTGTTCCCCAGGCCATAGCGTCCCAAGAAGCCTTTGGGATTGTTTTGCACCATTTGTCGAAAGGCATTGATATCCATCGGCGCCACTCCTGGATGATCGGCTTGTGCGGGTCGCGGCGGATTGTACCACCGCCGCTGCTCCTTCAGCTACCCATGGTCCGGAGTCTCTTGAGCCGTTCACGATCGGCGGCCGAGGGGGCTGTTCCTGTACCCAGCGCCAAGTGGTGTAACCGTTCCACGCACCTGATCGCGGAGAGATAATCTTTCTTTTCCTCGTACAGATCGGCCAATTCCCGCAGGACCGCCGCTTCACCGACGGGGTTGCCGAGCTTGATAAAATGTTCCGAGGCATTGTTGAAACACCGTTCAGCCTCCGTGGAGCGGCCGCTGTCAAGAAACGTTCGTCCCAGCTGACTGTACGTTGCCGCAAGCCCGTCCTCACTACCGACCGTCCGATGAGAGTCCAGAGCTTGACCAAACAGGCGAACGGCTTCATCCCAACGGTGCTGTCGAGACTCTTCTATCGCGAGATTGTGATAAAGAATGCCAAGCGCGCGATGGTCGCCCAGCGGCTTGAGAAGGTCCAACGCTTCAAGATAGTAAGCGTGGGCCTTTTCATGACGGTCGGTACCGACGTAGAGATTGCCCAGATTGACCAACGTATGCGCGATCGCATGGGAGTCCTGTTCGATTCGTTGAATGGAAAGCACTTCCTTGTAGCAGGCGTCCGCTTTCTCAAGCTCTCCCGATAGAGCATAGGCATTTCCCAGGTTGCCCAGACTGTTGGACAGCTCCCTCGGACTCCCCGTGGCCCGATCATCGGCCACCGCTGCTTCCCACGCGGTCCGGGCCTGAAGAATGTCGCCGCGATGCTGAAAAATACGGGCTCGATGTTTATCGTGCTCGGACATCGTGCGCTCAAATCATAAACGGCTGGCATGAAAGGCGGCTTATGATAGGATCGGAAAGCAATTGGTCTCGCCGCCCGCCATGGACATCGATTACACAAGCTTCGTGCTGTACTGGGGTATCGGCGCTGCCTTTTTCTTGATCGAATGGCTGTGGCCGGCGAGGCGGCTGGAGTACCGCAAGGTCTTCCTTATGGACCTCTTCGCGTTGGGGACGTACAACCTGTTTTTCCTGACGGCGGTTTGGATCACCGATCGTATCGCAATCCCGAATTACGTGCCATCCTTGATTCAGACCTTGCCGTTTCTGGCCAAACTCGTCTTCTTTCTGCTGTTGATTGATCTCAGCGCCTATTGGATGCACCGTCTTTGGCATACGAGTTGGTTCTGGCGCGTGCACAAGTGGCACCATGCGCCGACCTATATGTATTGGCTTGCCGGCGTCCGGGCAAGTCTGCCCCAGGTTGTGATGGCCGGCATCCCGTTTGCGATCTGGCTGCCGCTTCTTAAGCCGATTCCCTCATCATTTTTTGTCCTCTACTCCCTGTTCCTCATTGTCACCAATAATTGGATGCACATGAATGTCACGTGGCGGTCGCGATGGCTTGAGTGGGTATTCGTCACGCCACGCTACCACCATGTCCATCATGGCGATGTCCCGCGATTCTATATGCGGAACTTCGGCGTGATCTTCACATTCTGGGATCGCGTGTTCGGGACCTATGCCGATCCTGAAGTCGTCGGCAAGGAGATACGATTCGGCATTCAAGAGTCGGCCGGCCCGATCCGTCTGGCGATCGGAATTTGAATCGTGAAGATGGAATGAAATTCAGTCTCCCCCCTTGACGGTATCGCGGCGGAACTCCTGCTGGGTTTCGTCTTCTTCACTCAGTCCCAACCCGTCGCGGAATGATCCGTAGAGCTCCGAGATCCGTTCAATGTCCGTTGCAGGCTTTCCCTCCCGCGCTTCCAAGTAGGCTTCGCATAGCCTCACGCCGGTTCGGAAATGGCTTGAAATCGTCTCTTCCGTCACCTGCTGCCAGGTGATGTAGATACAGAAGGCCTGGAATGCAGAGGCATCCGGATAGCGGGCAGCAAGCGCCAGCAGCTGATCATATGCATTTCTTGCTGTCGCGCCGGCGTTGGACGAAAAAATCTCCTCAAGCTCAGCGGCCCTGTCCCAATCGGAGCCGAGTTCGTTGGCGGCTCCGGAGCGGGCGAATGATTCTTGCGCGGAAAGAGCCGGATCGAAGTGCATGGAATTTATCAAAATTGAGGATAACGCGAATAGCGACGGCGATGTGGCAGTGTAGCGGCCCCCATACCGCTTAATCAACGGCAGTTATTGTAGACCTATTCCACATTCTACGCTTCACGTGTGACCCAATCGGCCTCCGTTTACTTTCTCTCCACCTACTCGATAGACTGCGGGTATGAGCACAGATCAGCCGCTGCAGCCGCCTCCAATCGATTCCACTTCGACCGATCCCGTCGAGCGCGTCATTCGCTATCATCTCCGAACGAAGCACCATTTCAACCGCTATGCTCGATCACTGGGATTCCTGGATTGGGCCAACCAACCGAATCCGTTTCGGCGATTTGAGGGGGCGCCCGTGACTCCTCTGCCATTGCTGAAGCCGGAGGACGAGCCGCGGTCTCCGTCATATGATGCAATCTATCGGCGGCATGCGTTTCCAAGCAAACCGGTAACTATCGACACCCTGTCGCGTTTTCTTGAATATGCTTTAGCCCTATCGGCCTGGAAGCGGGCCGGGGACACGGA
>DASSBQ010000167.1:0-6362 GCA_035698625.1 Nitrospiraceae bacterium | reverse complement strand
TGACGCACATGGAACTCGGCAACGTATCGGCAATGGTGATGACGGCCCGCCATTTGGCGAACCGCGCGCCCATCGCGGCATATTCCTTCAGGCGATCCCGAAGTCCGTCGAGCCCTTCGGTCACCTTTTCATCGGGCGATCCGGCAAGCGGCTTGGCGCCTGTATCTACTTTGATTCCCGGAATAATCCCTTGTTTGGACAACAGCTCGGCCAACGGTATCCCCACAGCGTTCTTCTGCCGGATGGTCTCATCTTGCAGGATGACGCCGCTGATAAATGCGGCGACATCCGGCGTGGTAAAAAACATTTCACGGTACGCGCGACGACTGTCTGCCGTCGATTCGATCTTGAGGGTGGCAAAGCGCTTGGTGAGCGTGGGAACTGTTTCATCCGCCGCCAGAATACCCTTGCCCTCGGCAACCAACATCTTTGCCGTCCGTTCCAATTCCTGATGCTTCATGACGGAGTCTCCTCTCATTCTTGAATTCTGTACTCACAGGATGATTGCTTGTCGGTGAGCCCGCCGATACTCCAAACGGGCTAAGCCTGAGTATCCGTCGGGAAGGAGACCGAGGGTCATTATCGGATTGAGCAGGTCTTCGCTGCCGCATGGTTCCTTTGAATGACATGTTGAAACGTCGCGGCACCTACCTTTTTATAGAGGACCGTACTGACTGCCAACTGTCAAAAGTTACAGGCTCAAGAACGATGCGCGGCAGGTAAGGAAGAGAGGAGTAATAGACGAAAAGGAGGAATCGCAATGAATGACACAGTGGCAATCTTGGTGGGGGGAGGTCCGGCGCCGGGGATCAACGGAGTGATCGGCGCCGCAACGATCCGATGTCTCGCGGAGGGCAAAAAGGTGTTAGGCATTGAGCAAGGCTTCAAGTGGATCATGCAAGGCGATGTGAGCAAGATCATGCCGCTGACTCTTGAACAAGTCAGCCGGATACACGTTCGAGGCGGATCCCTCCTCAAAACCGCTCGTGCCAATCCTACCAAGAATTCCACACATCTCGCTCAAGCCTTGAAAAGCCTTGTGCAACTCGGGGTGACGGGACTGATCACGATCGGAGGAGATGACACGTGCTTTTCCGCGCTCACACTCGAACGGTCCGCCCAAGGGCGTCTGCGCGTCGTCCATGTCCCCAAGACGATCGATAACGATCTTGATCTCCCGCAAGGGGTGCCGACGTTCGGCTTTCAGACCGCGAGGCATGTGGGAACGTATGCGGTGAACAGCATCCTCGAGGATGCCCGTACGACTTCGCATTGGTTCTTTGTCGTAGCCATGGGGCGAAAGGCTGGTCATCTCGCATTAGGAATCGGCAAAGCTGCCGGAGCAACGCTCACGCTGATTCCGGAGGAGTTTCGGGAACGACCGGTACGATTGGCGAGCGTCGCCGATATTCTCGTGGGCGCGATTATTAAACGACTGAGCGAGGGTCGCGAGGACGGAGTGGCTGTCATCGCCGAGGGACTCGCAGAAGTCATGCCCCCCGGTGATTTCGCAGCCTTGGCATCTGTTTCTCGCGATGAACACGGCCATGTCGAGTTGGCCGATCTTGACCTCGGCCGGGCCCTAAAAGAAGAAGTTCTCAAGCGGTTGACCCCCTATGGCATCGCCCCGACTATCCGACTCAAGGATCTCGGATTCGAGTTGCGATGCGCGGATCCCATTCCTTTCGATATGGAATATTGCCGCGATCTCGGCTGCTGCGCAGCCGACTTCTTGATTGCGGGCGGCACAGGCGCGATGGTTTCGGTCGTCAACGGGATATTTGCGCCGATTCCTTTCGATACAATTCTCGATCCGGCCACCCAGCGAACCAGAGTCCGAATGGTAGATATCGCAGGCGAGTCCTATCGGATCGCGCGGCGCTACATGATCCGCCTGGACGGCAATGACTTCGAAGAGAGGGAACGACTAGCCCGTTGCGCCGCGGTCGTCGGGCTAACAACCGACTCGTTTCGGGAACGGTTTGCTTCCGTGGCCGCCCATGAGCGAGGCACATGACTTCTCTGATAGGTGGGATGTCCCGCTGGATATATATGATCGGCTTTCTTGACGCACATGATCTATGGTGTGCTAAGCTTTCGGTTCCGCCGGCCTGGGAGCCACCGTATTGCTGTCTCCTGGATGACGAATTCACCGGGATAACCCATATGCCAAGCCTTCAATCCGTCAGACGAAAGATCGATTCCGTCAAGAAAACGCAAAAAATCACGAAAGCCATGAAGATGGTGGCGGCTTCGAAATTGAAACGCATGCAGGACCGCATCGTCGCTGCGCGACCCTACGCCTACAAGATGCGGGATGCGATTCGCAGCCTTAGCCGGCGTGTCAATCGGGATGCGCACCCCTTGCTTCGGAAGCGAGGGGAACACCGTTGCGTCGTAGTTGCCGTCGTGACGAGCGATCGAGGTTTGTGCGGAGCCTTCAATGCGAATATCCTCCGTGCGGCGGCGGCAGCATTGACGGAATTCGAAGCCCATGGCACACAGGTTGAGGTGGCGGTGATCGGCCGGAAAGGCCGTGACTTTTTTCGAAGACGCGCCTGGAAGGTGCGCCGAGAGGTCGTGGACATTTTCGAGAAATTAACGTTCGAGCACGGGATGCTGTTGGGTTCGGAACTTCAAGCCATCGAAGACTATGTCGCAGGCCGAATCGATGCGGTCTATGTCATCTACAACGAGTTCAAATCCGTCATTCAGCAACGGGTCGTAGTCGAACGCCTCCTTCCGATTGACTGGGTCGTCGAGATCTCCGACCTCAACGAGGTTGACCAACCCGCCGATGTCACTCCTGGAGCCTACCTGTATGAACCAAGCGAGGACGAATTGCTCGCAGATCTCCTGCACCGTAATTTCCATGTCCAAGCGTACCGCATTCTGTTGGAATCATCGGCCGCCGAACAAGGTGCTCGCATGGGTGCCATGGACGGCGCTACGCGGAACGCCGGCGAACTTATCAAGAAATTGACGGTCTACTACAATAAGACCCGGCAAGCGGCGATCACCAAGGAGCTCATGGACATCGTGGGTGGTGCCGAAGCCCTGAAATAGCCACATCCTCAGCGTTCAGACCCTGTTAAGGCAGGTGACCGAATCATTCTGAATTATCACGGCTGACCCGAACCAGCCACGGCTGAACCGCGACAATCGCCTCCTACCCTCTGACCGCCCGCCGTCTCTTATACCCTTGGTCGTCCCATCTTCAACTAAGTTCCTTATACCGAATCCAATGTGACCTGCGTTTTGTTCCCGCATTCATGGAGGTATGAAGGCAATCCAGTTTGAATCAGGGTGAGATCCGGCACGGCAATAGTAGCGCCGATCGCAGAGATGGAGCTTTTCGGAATGAAGTCAGACCAGGCTCCATATTGCGTCCGGTTCAGAAGGATGCTACGCGTTAGGAAGCGTGATTCCGTGCGGTTAAATTTCATCCCCCAGTGTTTCAACCAGTTGCGGATTTGCAATTGCTGCCTAGCACATACGCTTTCGTGACAATACTTCCATTATCAGCAGAGCCCCCGAGGGCCCTCCTTTCGTAATTCATTAGTCCAAAAAAACATCGAGAATCACTTACATAGCGATCTCTCCGAACTTTTTCTGTATTTGTCGCGAAATGGCAAGACTTCTTCTGAGGTGCTGGTGTATAAAGTCCGTAGTTGCCATTGCAAAAGCCGGTAAATTTTCACGAAAAAACTGGTACACTGACGAGGATGGCATGCCCCACAAAAAACTATATCGCGGATCGACAGCGCTCACCCTCGACGAGATGGTCAGTTTCGAATCCGCCTTGCACCATCCTCAATACTCACCTGCGTCGCGAACCGCCACTCAACTCCTGGCCAGAGCCGGCGTGGTCATGTGGCAGGCTGACATTGAGCGACGGGCCTTTACCTATATCGGTCCCCTCGCGGAATCCTTGTTTGGGTTTCCTTTGAGTAGATGGTCGGAACGAGGATTTTGGGAACGGCGTCTACATTCGGAGGATCGGTCGCGCGTCCTGGGACAGACGGAAAACAAATCGAACGGAAAGCTGGGTTATGAGATGGAGTATCGGCTTGTGGCGGCGAACGGACAGCCGGTGTGGTTGCACGATACCGTTCTCATAGCTAGGAAAGGGAGCGGCGCTCACGTCCTGAATGGAATCATGTTGGATCTCACGGGGCAGAAAGAAATTGAACGACAGCTTCGTGAATTGAGCGGCCGATTGATTAGCACGCAAGAAGCGGAACGTCGCCGAATCGCCCGTGAGTTGCACGATGATACAAGCCAGCGACTGGCCCTCATGGCCGTCCGCCTTGACTTCCTCCAACAAGTAGCGCCTGCCTCATCCGAGAGATGGCTCACAAAAGTCACGGAGATCTCCGATGAGGTGAAAGGCATCTCCTCGGAAATCCACGCGTTGTGTGACCGGCTACATCCCACCAAGCTGGAACAGCTGGGACTGGTCACATGTATGAAACAGCTGTGCCGCGAGTTAAACGAGCAGAAGCGATGCCAACTTACGGTTGCACTGTGCAATGCGCCGTCCGGCCTCTCACAAGACATCTCGTTGTGCCTGTATCGCGTCGCGCAAGAGGCTCTGGCCAACGCGCTCAAGCATAGCGGCGCCAGTAAAATCCACGTGGAGATGACCCGTGGCGAGGACATGATCAGGCTCTCGATCTGTGATAACGGCCACGGATTCGCCCCGACTTCCCAGGCCGGCTATCACGGCTTGGGACTAGTCAGCATGCGGGAACGTCTCCGCCTCGTGCACGGCAATCTTTCACTCCACTCCTCTTCGTGTGGAGTCCGCATCGAGGTAACGGTTCCCATTTCCTAAGACATAGACTCCCACCTCAATCCAGGCGATCTGACGCAAGCGAGATAATACTGCGGTTACTCGCTGAAGGCCTCTCAATGAAACGGATTGCGGCAGAGCTCTGTCTCGCTCCTCGAACAATCAAGTTCCATCAATATCATATTGTGCAGGATCGTCGTCTGCAGGTCGAAGGCCGAATTGCTGCGGTTTGCGTATGAATAGGGACTGTGTGGACAGGCTCATAAACCCGCTATTCACGATTAGCCGGCTCTGTGACGGCGGAACACAAGACACGAAGCGTGGAGCGTAGCGGCAGGCTAAGGTTCAGGCTCCTCTTTCGCGTCATTTGCTGACTGGTCGCCAGGGCGGGACAGTGGCGGAGCGCTATCAGGACCGCGTGGCCCACCGCTCAGCGGAAGCGGCCGTGTCCTGGTGGCACCTGCTGTCCGACGCTGCGGTCAGCGCAGCTCGGGCCCCAGCAAGTTCAGGTGTCAAGCGGTCGCGGAGTGTTAGAGCGGTCCACGCCGCGCTGTCTTCGAGCGAAGGCACTGTCGCGCCCTGGCAGTTCCCGTTCAAACGGGACGATTTTAAGATAGGTTCTAGTGTCGCTTCTGAGGGTGAAGTTCTCACTACGTTATTCTTCACCCGCCTCCTCATCGAAAAAACTTTTTCTACCTGTCAAAACTAACAGCTTCGCGACAACTGAAAGTCTGTTAGGAATGACAAAACTTCTGAAATTCTCAGCGCCGACGCGCCGAATGAAATGTGAATTGGAGTCGTCCGGCTCCATGCTGGCTGAAACCACCAAGACCAATCTCCCGCGCGTGTTGTTGGCGGATGATCATCAAATCATCCTCGACACGGAGAGCCAGATTCTGGCATCCGAGTTCCACATTGTCGGAACCGTGCGAAACGGCGCCGCTGTATTGGTGGCGGCGGCCGAACTGGATCCGGATGTTATCACGCTTGATATCACTATGCCGGAGGTCGATGGTCTTGAGGTTGCCCGACGGCTCAAAGCATCTGGCACACGAGCCAAGATCGTTTTCTTGACGGTTCACGAGGATCCTGATTTCATCCGTGAAGCATTGAATGTGGGTGCGCTGGGATATATCGTCAAAGCGACCATGGCGTCGGATTTAACTCGATCTCTTCACGCTGTGCTAAAGGGACAACCGTTCATTTCTCCCAGTCTCCGGTTTAACATTACAAGCCACCCCAAGAACTAGCAGCGCCGCTCTCGTCGCCCTGTATGTGACAGGACAGCCACGCGGCACGCCGGCTCCACGGCGACTGGTGCCGACTGCCGTGGTGACCATCAGGGATGTCGAACGCATGTCCGGCAAAGGTGACGGGCGTGTCGATATCGTCTTGTGAATACCGAGACCCGTGGATCTTATCGGTGGTGGATTTAGCGCAACACTGGTGGTGGAAGAACCATTTAATACCAGCATTGTGGCGGCAACAGGAGAACACATTAGTGGGATAAGCCTTTCTTGTCAGCAGCTTTGATTGCCCGTAAGTGCGCAGTCTGGATGGCATTCAA
>DASSBQ010000166.1:0-4014 GCA_035698625.1 Nitrospiraceae bacterium | reverse complement strand
TGTTCCGCCGTCTCTTCCACTCTTCTCGCGACGGTCACGCAGGATGCGAAACGGGCTTTGGGTCTGCTCCGGCTCGCACGCACATCGCCGGTCATTCAAATTTTGCCCGCACTTCGGACAGAGGCCGGCACAGTCCTCCCGGCAGAGCGGCTGCATCGGCGCGGCCAGAATGATCTGCTCGCGGACCATGGGTGACAGATCGACATGATCACCCTGATAGAAATATATTTCATCCTGTTCGTCGGCATCTTCCGCAGCCGGTTCCTGGATTTTCGATTTCCGTCCAACGCGCTTCAACGGAACCCCCGATTTTGAAGCGGACTCAGGTTGCCGAAGATAGTCCGCATAGAGGGTGACATACAGCGGGTCGTCATACTCGCTCAGACAGCGGACACATTGACGCACGGCCTCACCTTCCACGGTTCCCGCGACTGTAACGGCGTTCTCCTGCTGGCGGACTTCCAGACTGACGGACAGCGGGCCGGCGAGTCTTTCATCGGCCTCGTTCAGGCCGAGTTCTTCCGCAGTCACGTCACAGGAAATGACCAAGCCTTGCGGGGTAATGTCTACGACAGCCGGACGAAGAGAATCCATGGTGGCGATACCGGTTAACATGAAATCAGAACAGTCGGCGATCAATGTCGGCCCTCCGCGGAGAGCGGCTGACGTGGATGCCCTGGCCGACGCGCGACCCTCATCGCTCTTCTGCAAAACTGACCAGCGCAATATGGCGGGCCCGCTTCACCGCTACGGTCAGCTCTCGCTGATGCCGCAGGCAATTGCCCGAAATCCGTCGGGGAACGATGCGCCCGCGTTCGGTCAGAAAATTCCGCAACAGCCCGATGTCCTTGAAGTCAATCGGCGCCTTATCGATACAGAATCGGCATGGCTTGCGCCGCTGAAAGAACCGACCTCCGCCACCGCTCGATGCTCGCTCCATACCTGCCTCCGTCATTCTGCAGGATGTTGAAAAAGTCTTTACTTCACCCGTCCGACCCTTGTGCGCCGAGACGCACATTTCACCAGGCTTTGTTCACGCATGAAACGCCCGCCTCGCTCTGTAGATATTCCGGCGGCCGCGAATGGGAAAGGCGTGTTTCGGCACGCCGGGGCTGGGCGGGTGAGAAAACGGCCTTTTTGAACATCCTGCACGGTATTGTTTCGTTTATATCCGATATATCCGAGAGACTTTTGAAACTACAACGACTCGTCTTCGTATGCCGGTTCTTCGTGCGAGGGCTCGGCGCCCATTGCCGCCGACTCGGGCCGCTTGGGCAGAAAGGTGACACCCTGCGCCACCACTTCGTGCTTGCTACGCTTTTGTCCGTCTTCGGTTTCCCAGCGACGTTGTTGCAGCCGCCCGTCCACGATCACCCCGTTGCCTTTACTGAGATACTGCCCGCAATGTTCGGCTTGCTTGCCGAACACCACGATATCGACGAAACACACTTCCTCTTTCAGCTCGTCGCCCTGCTTGAAGCGACGGCTGGTAGCGAGGCCGAAACTCGCTACAGGCGTGCCGCTCGGCGTGTATCGGAGCTCCGGGTTGCGCGTGAGATTCCCGACGAGGATGACCTTGTTAAACCCTGCCACCGGAGGCTCCCTGTGTTTCCGTGGCCCCACGCGGAGGCGGTAGTTCTTTTTCCAGACGCACGGTCAAGAACTTGATGATCGAATCTTCCAGTCTATAGGAACGTTCCAGCTCGCCGATGACCTGGCCTGGCCCCTTGAAATACAGATACACAAAGGTGCCTTTGCGCTCCCGCTTGATTTCATAGGCGAGCTTCTTGCGGCCCCAATTTTCGGCTTTCATGAGCGTGGCGCCGTTCTTTTCCACGACGCCTTTCATCTTGTCGAACAGTGAAGCGGTGTCCTCGTCGTTTAAGGACGGACGAATAATGAACAGAGATTCGTAGATCTCCATGCGGCAATCCTCCTGGACAAGGCCCCGCATCAACGCGCGGAGCGAGGTGTAGGACGTCGGAATTCGACGTGGGTTTTGGAAACTAACACAGCGTCGCGCAGAGTGTCAAATAATCAACGGTTCTGAGGAGAGCCGGCCGTTACTTGATGGAATCGCTTCCGTCGAGAAGCTTGCTGTCATGTCATGTTCCAATCCCGATAGCTCTACACACCGGTCCGGCGACCGACCTCGCGATCTGAGTCAATCACGGCTCAAATCGTTTCTTCTCGACCAACGACAGACCCTACGCATTTGGACCGGCTTGACTGCATCGTGCAGCCCCTGTAACCATCGGATACATACAGTATGGCAAGAACCCCGGATGTTCTCGCGCGTGGTCATGCACGCGTCACACGCTTCAAGAATAAGAATCGGAGCGCATACCCCGTGATCCATCTTCACGTCCATTCAGACTTTTCGCCCATGCGCGGCGTCTCTTCTCTTCCCGCATTGACGGCCGCCGTACGCGCCCAAAAGGGAACCGCCGTCGCATTGACGGATACAAATGGACTCTATGGGGCAATCCGCTTCGTGGAGGAAGCCCGGCAATCCGGCCTGCGCCCCATCCTGGGCGCGGAGTTGATCACAGATGGTCATCGCGCCGTGCTGCTGGCCAAGACCCCGGAAGGCTATGCCAATCTCTGCCGAATACTCTCCGCGCGCCATTGCGATGCTTCGATTGATTTCGTCGAAACGGTGACCCGCCATCGAACAGGGCTGATCATTCTGACGGACGACGAGCCGGCACTCCAAGCGTGGTGTCACGATTCGTTTCAAGATCTCTACGTCGAATTGACGCCGGGACCGGCCATGCACGATACGCTGGTTTTCAGCCGTCGGATGCATCTGCCTCCTGTCGCCACAAACCGTGTTCATTTTATCCGGCCGGATGAATTCTCCGTTCATCGTCTTCTTCGCACGATCGCGCTCAATACGACCCTTTCTCGGCTCCCGGCCGATGCCTGTTGCGCTCCCGCTCAATGGCTCATGCCGCCGGCGGCCATGCGGGCCCGGTTTCCTCATGTGCCCGAGGCGCTCGCCAATACGGTCCGGATCGCCGACGCCTGCCACACCGATTGGAACTTTCGCGAGACCATCTTCCCGACCTTTCACCGGCACTCCAACGACGAAGCCTCAGCCTTGCTGCGCGAGAGAAGTTACGCCGGAGCTTGCCGTCGGTATGGAACGATTTCGCCCGTGATTCGCCGGCGTCTGGAACAAGAACTGGCGCTGATCTCACACAAAAGGTTCGCCCATTATTTTTTGATTGTCGATGAGATCGTTCGGCAGGCGCCGCGCACATGCGGACGTGGATCGGTCGCCGCGTCGATTGTCTCGTACTGTTTAGAAATTACTCATGTCGATCCCATCCGCCACAATCTCTTCTTTGAGCGATTCTTGAATCCGGGCCGGAAGGATCCGCCGGATATCGACATCGATTTTCCCTGGGACGAGCGGGATGACATTATTAATTGGGTCTTCGATCACTATGGAACGCACCGAGCGGCCATGGTGGCCAATCAGAATAGCTTGGGCCTTCGGGCCGCGCTCCGCGAAGTCGCCAAAGTGCACGGCATCCCGCCGGCGGAAATCGGCCGAGTTTCCGCCTTGATCATGCGGCGAAAAGAATTTCTGCGGTTCGATGAGACGCCGACGGCACGAACCTGGGCCGATCGGCTCAGCAAGGAATTGCGTCTGGCGGAGCCATGGCCGCTCGTCATCCGCTCGGCGGTCCAAGTCCAGAACCATTTCCGACATTTGTCCGTCCATTGCGGCGGAGTTGTCATCGTGCCGGATGAGATCCGGCGCTATGTTCCGGTTGAAATCGCCGCCAAGGGTGTGCCGGTCATTCAATGGGAAAAGGACCAAACAGAAGACGCCGGTCTCGTCAAAATCGATTTGTTGGGCAATCGCTCGCTGGCCGTCATCCGTGACGCGCTGCACGCTATCACGCGCAACACCGGCCGCATGATCGACTACGCGGCCTGGGACCCGTTAAGCGATCCGGCCACGCAAGCTCTGATCAAGCAAGGCGACACCATCGGATGCTT
>DASSBQ010000165.1:0-10207 GCA_035698625.1 Nitrospiraceae bacterium | reverse complement strand
TGGGACGCAGAACAGTTATCGGACCCGAATCCGGACCCCGTCGTTCCCGCATATCCAGATGGTGCCGTACATCTCACGAGGGCAATTGTTGTCGGATCTCGTGGCGATCCTGGGCAGCGTGGATTTCGTCCTGTCGGATGTGGACAGGTGAGGAAGGACGATTTGGTGATCAAAATCACCAAATCACCAAATCAGGTAAGACTCATGTTATCCGACCAGGAGCGAGCCGAGATCGAGCAGGAACTGGCGCATTATCCGACCAGGCAAGCCGCGTGCGTCGAGGCACTCAAGGTCGTGCAACGGCGCCGCGGATGGGTCTCGGATGAACATCTCCAGGCCGTCGCCTCCCTACTTGGGATGACGGCTGATGAGCTCGACGGAGTCGCCACCTTCTATAGCTTGATATTTCGAAAGCCGGTCGGGCGCCACGTCGTGTTGTTGTGCGACAGCGTGAGTTGCTGGATGTTGGGGTCCCAGTCCTTGCGTCATCACATGGAACGGAAGCTCAGCGTTGTGCAGGGCGGGACCACGAAGGACGGACGATTGACATTGCTTCCTGTGGTCTGTCTCGGGGCCTGCGATCATGCGCCGGTCATGATGGTCGATGAAGACCTGCATCGCGACCTCGACAGCGAAAAGATCGATCGAATTTTGGAACGCTATGGCTAGCCTCGCCAAACCCCTGACCCGTCATATCAAACCGGACGAAGAGCCTCTCTGGCTGTCCGACTATGAGAAGGTCGGAGGATATGAGTCGGTTCGCCATACCGTCGGACGGATGGAATCGCATGCCGTGCAGGACCTCGTGGTCCGTTCGGGGCTACGCGGAAGAGGAGGCGCGGGTTTTCCGACGGGAAAGAAATGGAGTTTTGTGCCGATGGGAGCCGATGCGCCCCACCCGAAGTACTTGGTGGCCAATGCCGACGAGATGGAACCCGGAACCTTCAAGGACCGTCTGCTGCTCGAAGGAGATCCGCATCAAATGATTGAAGGGATGCTGGTGTCCGGCTATGCGATCGGAGCGGACGTCGGGTACATCTTTCTCCGCCAGGAATATGTATTGGCGGCCAAGAGACTGCGCCGCGCGATCGCAGAGGCCTACGAGCGAGGATACATAGGGCGGAATATTCTCAACTCGGGATGGAGCTTCGATTTGTTTCTCCATACGAGCGCCGGCCGCTACATTTGCGGCGAAGAGACCGCTCTCTTGAACTCCTTGGAAGGAAAACGCGCCATCCCACGCGCGAAGCCTCCGTACCCACAGGTCGCCGGGCTGTGGGGCTGTCCTACCGTGGTACAGAATGTCGAGACGCTCTACAACGTGCCGCACATTGTGCTGCATGGAGCGGACTGGTACCGGACGTTGGGAAAAGCCACGGATGGAGGGACAAAAATTTACGGGGTAAGCGGACGAGTCAACCGGCCCGGCGCTTGGGAACTGCCGATGGGCACGACGGTGCGTGAGATTCTTGACGACCATGCCGGGGGGATGCGTCCTTCTGTGCGGTTTCGCGGCCTGTTGCCGGGCGGCGCGTCCACGGGGTTTTTGACGGAAGACCAATTGGATGTCCCGATGGATTTCGACGGGATTGCCAAAACCGGGAGCCGCATGGGAACCGGCACGATGATTATCCTGGATGATCAAACCTGCCCGGTTGGCATGATGCTCAATCTGCAGCTCTTCTTTGCTCAGGAATCTTGCGGGTGGTGTACGCCTTGCCGCGATGGGCTTCCGTGGGTGGCCAAACTGCTGCAGGGACTGGAAGAGGGCCGCGGGACTGAGCAGGATCTCCGGTTGCTCGATATGCATACCAAATTTCTTGGTCCTGGCCATACCTATTGCGCGCTTGCGCCGGGCGCGATGGATCCGCTGGCCGGCGCGATGAAGTATTTCAAGGACGATTTCGAGGCGCATGTCACGAAGAAGGCCTGCCCCTGGGCAAGGCGGCGTCTCGGCGCCGCCGGGGTGGGTGGGTGAGATAGGAAAGGCGGCGTCTCGGGTAATCGGTTGCGAAGCAACGAGGGATGAGGTGGGTGAGAATAATCCGCCGGGTGGGCGGGTGAGATGGGCAGAACAAGTAAGAACTGGTGAGGTGGCGAAGTGAAGATGGGAAAGGGACGATGTGGTGAGGTGGTGATTTCGTGAAGTAGAAGAATGAAACCTACGCCAAATCACCAAGTCACCAAATCACCAAGTTGTACTTTTTGACCAGAATCATGCCGACCATTCACATTGATAACCGCTCCTACGACGTTCCCGACGGGGAGAATCTTTTGGCCGCGTGCCTGTCCCGGGGGTTGAACCTCCCGTACTTTTGCTGGCATCCGGCCATGGGATCAGTCGGGGCGTGCCGTCAATGTGCCGTGAAGGTCTTTAAGGACGACAAGGACCAGAATGGACGGCTCGTGATGGCTTGCATGACTCCGGCATCAGACGGCACCCGCGCGTCCATTGACGACGAGGAAGCGAGGGCGTTTCGCGCGTCCATCATTGAATGGCTGATGACCAATCATCCGCATGACTGTCCGGTTTGCGACGAAGGAGGAGAATGCCATCTTCAAGACATGACCGTGATGACGGGGCATGCCTATCGCCGCTATCGCTTCACGAAGCGCACGTATCTGAACCAGTATCTCGGGCCGTTCGTGCATCATGAGATGAATCGCTGCATCGAGTGCTACCGCTGCGTCCGGTTTTATCGCGATTACGCAGGCGGCCGGGATTTTAATGTGTTCGCCTCGCACAACCATGTGTACTTTGGACGGTCGAGCCCCGGGATCCTGGAAAACGAATTCAGCGGCAATCTTGTAGAGGTCTGTCCTACCGGCGTCTTTACCGATCACACATTCTTTCACCACTACACCCGGAAATGGGATCTGCAAAATGCTCCTTCCATCTGCGTCCATTGCAGTCTCGGCTGCAATACCACGCCGGGCGAGCGGTACGGCATGTTGCGGCGCATCGTGAATCGCTACAACAGCCGGATTAACGGCTATTTTCTCTGCGACCGCGGCCGGTACGGCTATGAATTTGTGAACAGCGACAAGCGGCTGCGGCTGCCCTTGATACGCGTTGCAGGGACGGAATCCTTGGATCCGGCTGACGGGGCGACCGTGCTCAATGTAATCCGATCCCGCCTGTCGCATGGTCGCGCGATCGGAATCGGCAGTCCGCGCGCCTCCCTCGAATCCAACTTTGCTTTGCGATCGCTGGTGGGGCATGACCGGTTTTATCAAGGCGTCACGGAACAGGAGGCTGATCTCGTGGAGGGCGTTCTCCGGCTCTTTCGACAGGGAGCGGTGCCGCCGGCCTCTCTTCATGACGTCGAGCAGTCGGACGCTGTGTTCATTATGGGGGAGGACGTGCTCCACAGCGCGCCACGATTGGCGCTTGCGGTCGTACAGGCAGCCCGTCGGCAGCCGGTGGCATCGCTCGGGCACTTGGACATTCCCGTATGGACCGATGGCGCAATCCGCCAGGCGGTCAACGAGCGCACCGGTCCACTCTTTGTTGCGGGCGACAGGAGGACCTGGCTCGAGGACCATGCGACCGCCGCCTTGCATGCCGCGCCGGTTGATATCGCCCGCCTGGGCTTTGCCGTCGCTCACGAATTGGATCCCACTGCTCCTCCCGTCGCCGACCTGAATGAGGAGCAGCGGCGGCTGGCGCAACGTATTGCAACGGATCTCATTCAAGCCAAACAACCGGCGATCGTCTCCGGAACCGGCGCGCTGAGTCTTTCGGTGATCCAGGCAGCTTGGGACGTTGCGTCCGCCCTTCATAAACGCGGAAGGCCGGTGAAGCTTGCGATGGTGATGCCGGAATGCAATAGCGCCGGCGTCGCGCTGTTGGGAGGACAACCGTTGGAAGCAGCCTATGACGCGCTCGATGCCGGTCGTGCGGACGTCGCGATCGTGTTGGAGAACGATTTATCTCGACGAGCGACGAGCCGGGCGAGCCGGCCGGATGAGCGGGCCATCGCGCATGACGGCATGTTCTGGATCGTCTTGGACCATCTCGAGAATAAATGCGCGCGAGCTGCCGATGTGGTGTTGCCGGCCGCGACGTTTGCCGAAGGGGACGGGACGCTCATCAATCATGAAGGGAGAGCGCAGCGCTACTATCAAGTGTGTATTCCGAGCGGAGACGTTCAGGAAAGCTGGCGCTGGCTGAGGGACATCGCCCGCAGTGTGGGGGGCGACCGGCCCCCCCGCCGGGAAGCGATGATGGGGTGGAAGGGATTGGATGATGTCGTGCGGGACCTCTGCCGCGAATTGCCGGTGTTCCGGTCCATCGAAGAAATGCTGCCCGCGTCGAGTCTGCGCGTAGCGGGACGAAAGATCCCGCGGCAGCCGGAGCGCTACAGCGGGCGCACGGCCATGGTGGCCAATGTCACCCTGCACGAGCCGCCGCCCCCGGTTGATCCCGACTCGCCCTTTGCCTTCACGATGGAAGGCTCCCATGGCACCGTGCCGCCGCCGTTGCAGCCGCAGGTCTGGGCGCCAGGGTGGAACAGCAATCAGGCGTTGAACAAATTTCAAGAGGAAGTCGGGGGACCGTTGCGTGACGAAATGGTCGGCCCTTTGTTGATCGAGCCGGGGAAGGAAGGGCCATTGCCGGCAATCGCCGCGATTCCACCGGCGTTTCAGCCTCGTCCGGCGGAATGGCTGGCATTGCCGCGGTATGAAATCTTCGGCAGCGAGGAACTCAGCGCCGCGGCGGCCGCTGTCTCCACCCGTATCCCAGCGATGTCCGTCGCGATGCATCCGGATGATGCCGCCCGGATGAAATGGTCGGTCGGCGACCGGTTGCGCCTCTCGCTTGAACGACAACGGATTCAGTTGCCGCTGGTGGTAGACGAATCGGTTCCTCGCGGAACCGTCACTGTGTCGCGTCTGTGGGATGCCATCGCGCTACGGCTGCCCGGCTGGTGCCGGCTTGAGAAAGAAGGGATGCCGTGAATCCGTTGGTGGGGTCGTTTGCGATGAGTGCGGCGGTGCTCGGAGCGGTGCTGACGCTGGCCGCGCTGCTGATCTGGGTGGAGCGGCGACTGCTCGGATTATGGCAGGAGCGGTTCGGACCCAATCGCGTCGGCCCTTTCGGCATGCTCCAATCATTGGCCGACATGATCAAGATCTTTACGAAAGAGGACTGGGTCCCGCCGTTTGCCGATAAGCCGGTGTTCATCGTGGCGCCGACGATCGTCGTCACGACGACCCTCATGTCGTTCGCGATCGTCCCATTCGGGCCTCATGCCGGGGTCGCCGATTTGAATATTGCGCTGCTGTTCTTTCTCGCGATGTCCTCGCTGGCCGCTTACAGCGTCGTCCTGGCCGGCTGGGCCTCGAACAATAAGTATTCGCTCTTGGGAGGATTGCGCGCCGCGGCGCAACTGCTGAGTTATGAGGTCTTCATGGGCCTTTTTCTCATGGGGGTGGTGTTGTTGGCCGGATCGTTTGATTTGCGACGGATCGTCGAGGCGCAGAGCGATGGCTGGTTCGTAATCCCGCAATGGCTTGGCTTTGTCGGATTTGTGATCGCGGGCGTCGCCGAGACCCACCGGGCGCCTTTCGATATGCCGGAGGCTGAGGCCGAACTAGTGGGCGGCTATCACACGGAATATTCCGGGATGAAATTCGGCATGTTCTTCGTCGGCGAATATCTTGGCATTACCTTGATCTCGGCGATGATCGTGGTGCTGTTCTTCGGCGGCTGGCAGGGCCCTTGGTTGCCGCCGCTGGTCTGGTTCAGCCTGAAGACCGGCGTTTTCATCGCCCTCTTCATTCTGTTGCGGGCGACATACCCGCGCCTTCGGTTCGATCAATTTCTTTCCTTCGGTTGGAAAGTGTTGTTGCCGCTGGCATTGATCAATCTTTTGATCACCGGCGCGGTTGTGCTGAGCGTAAAGGGAGCCTGATATGCCCGATTCCTCCTCTGTTTCACGCCGAGAGACGGCCGGATTACAGACCGTGTTATCAGCGATCGGGGCGCTGCTCCAAGGATTGTGGGTAGTATTCAAGCGCACCTTCCGGCGTCCGATTACGGTGCAGTATCCGGAGGAACAGCCGTATTTGCCGCCGAGATGGCGGGGCCGCATCGTCTTGACCCGAGATCCCGATGGAGAAGAGCGATGTGTCGCCTGCTACCTGTGCGCGGCAGCCTGTCCGGTGGATTGCATCGCGCTCCAGGCGACAGAATCGCCGGATCAGCATGACCGCCGGTATCCGGCCTGGTTCCGGATCAATTTTTCCCGATGCATTTATTGCGGCCATTGCGAAGAGGCCTGCCCCACGTATGCGATTCAACTCATTCCGGACTTCGAACAGGGGGAATATGACCGTCGGAACATGGTGTATGAAAAACAGGATCTCCTGATCAGCGGACCAGGCAAGTACCCGGAGTACAATTTCTATCGCGTCGCCGGCGTGCGGATCAGCGGCAAAGATAAGGGTGAGGCCGAGAACGAGCAGCCGCCTGTGGACGTGCGGAGCCTGCTGCCATGATGGACATCCCCTTTTTCATCGCAGCGGCGGTCGCCGTTCTCGCCACCCTCCGGGCCATCACGCATCTCCACATCGTCCATGCGCTCCTGTACCTGATCGTATCGTTCATGGCGGTGGCGGTGGTCTTGTATTTGATGGGCGCTCCGTTCATCGCTGCGCTTGAGGTGATTATCTATGCCGGAGCCATCATGGTTCTGTTCGTGTTCGTGGTCATGATGCTCAACCAGGGCGCTCGCGAAGTCGAACAGGAGCAGCGGTGGGTTCCACGAGGAATCTGGTTAGGCCCCAGCCTGCTGTCAGCTTTCTTGTTGGCTGAAGTCATCTACCTCTTATGGAGCGGCGCGCAATCTACCGGCCATGCCGAGGTCGGACCGCGAGAAGTCGGGCTTGCCCTGTATGGGCCGTATGTTCTGGCGGTGGAGTTGGGCTCGCTGCTGTTGTTGCCGGGCATTATCGGCGCCTATCACCTTGGACGGCGTGAATGGAGGGATCGATAGCATGGCGCACAATGCGTTGATCCTGGCGGCCATCTTATTTTCGTTGGGCCTCGTCGGTCTGCTGGTCAGGCGGAATATCCTTTATGTGTTGATGTCTATCGAGATCATGATGAATGCGGCGGGACTGGCGTTTGTTTCCGCCGGGGCCGTATGGGGACAGCCGGACGGCCAGGTCATGTTTGTCTTTATCCTGACTTTGGCTGCCGCCGAAGTTTCCATCGCGCTGGGTCTGGTGCTCCTTATGTACGACCGCTTCCGAACCATGGATCTTGACGCGCTCAATAGCATGAGAGGGTAGAAAGTAGGATTTGGTAACGTGGCGATGCGGTGAAGGAGGGACTTGAGATAGCGAAGGATGATTTGGTGATGTGGTGATGCAGACACTTTACCAGATCACCAAATCGCGAAATCACTAAATCGGGCTCTCACACTTAACATGCACTCATTTCTGACATACCTCTGGTTGATCCCGGCGCTCCCGATGACAGGTTTCATCATCCTGGTCGGCGCAGGAGAATGGTTGTCGAAACGGATGATCGTCTGGATCGGAGTCGGGTCGGTCGGCCTGTCGGCCGGAGTCGCGGCGCTGGTGACCGGATCCTTCATTGCCTCTCCGCCAGCCGGCGGCCGGTTCACGCTGGATTTATGGACCTGGATGGAGGCGGGACCCTTTACCTCCCGGTTTGCGTTCGATCTGGATGCGCTGTCCCTGGTGATGGTGCTGGTGATCACGTGGGTCGGGTTTCTTATTCATGTCTACTCGTCGGACTTCATGGCCGACGATGCAGGGTACCGGCGATTCTTTGCCTACATGAATCTCTTTGTCGCCGCGATGCTGGTCTTGGTCCTGGGCGACAATCTGTTCCTGTTGTACCTGGGATGGGAAGGAGTTGGGCTCTGCAGTTATTTGCTGATCGGGTTCTGGTATGAGCAGCCGGCCAACGGGTGGGCGGCGAGGAAAGCCTTCATTATCACCCGAATCGGCGATACGGCTCTGGCCGTCGGTATATTTCTGCTGTTTGCCTCATTCGGAACCGTCGATATTCAGGATCTGATGGGCGAGGCCGCGAGACAGTGGGACACAGGCTCGCCGATCGCCACGGCCGCCGCCGCGCTGCTGCTGATCGGAGCCATGGGCAAATCCGCGCAAGTGCCGCTCCATACATGGCTCCCGGACGCGATGGCGGGTCCGACTCCGGTCAGCGCGTTGATTCATGCCGCCACGATGGTCACAGCGGGCGTCTATCTGCTCGCGCGCACGCAGGTTCTGATTCAGCTTGCGCCGGCCGTGCAAACAGGCGTGGCGGTCATCGGCGCGATCACATTGCTGGTCGCCGCTCTCAGCGCACTGGTTCAACGGGATATCAAGCGCGTGCTGGCCTATTCGACCATCAGCCAGATCGGCTATATGTTTCTGGCGCTCGGCGTGGCAGCTCCGGCCGCGGCGATGTTTCATTTTCTGACCCATGCCTGCTTCAAGGCGCTCTTGTTCCTCGGAGCCGGCGCGGTCAGCAACAGTCTCCACCATGAATTGGATATGTTCCGCATGGGCGGCTTGCGACGCCGCTTACCCGTGACGTTTTGGACGTTCCTCGCCGGCGTGGCCTCACTCGCCGGCCTCCCGCTCGTCACAGCGGGATTTTACAGCAAGGACTGGGTGCTCTGGGAAACATGGACATCGCCACAGGGCGGGCTGTGGTTATGGATTGCAGGCGCGGCCGGCGCCTTTCTCACGTCGCTCTACGGCTTTCGGTTGCTGTTCTTCATGTTCTTTGGAGAGGCCAAAACGGCGCCTCATGGGAAGCCTGGACCGATGATGGCGGTCCCGTTGGTCGTGCTGGCTGGGTTGTCCCTCGTGACCGGCTTTCTCGAATTGCCTCGGACGCTCGGAGATTGGCCGCTGTTCAGCGGATTCCTTCAGACCGCGATGCCGCTCGCCCATGCGGGTGCGACGGCCTCGGTGGCTGCCGAAGCCATCCATCAAAGCGTACTGGGCATCGTATCCCTCGCCGGAGTCGGCATTGCCTATCTGCTCTATCGTGCGGCGCCTGAACGTCTTGCCTTCTTCGCCGCCGCAGGTCCGGCTGCATCGTTGCGCCGCTTCTGGTTCGAGGGCTGGGAGTTTGATCGGGTCTATGACCGGGTTATCGTCCGGCCGTTCATTGAAATGGCTCGAACGAATCGGACGGATGCGGTCGATGCGTTGTATACGGTCACCGCGCGCGTCGTCACGCGGGCGCATGCGGCGCTGAGCGCGACGCAGACCGGATCGGTTCGGTGGTATGCCACCGTGGTGGCGGGAAGCGGGGTGCTCTTTATTTGGTACATACTCACATGATCCTCGTCTGGCTCATCATCATTCCGATGGCCGGCGCCTGTGTCGCGTGGTGGCTTGAACAACGGGGCCCGCAGTGGCCTCGCTGGACTGCCTTAATCTGTCTCGGGGTGGAGCTGGCGCTTGCCGGCGCTCTTTGGATGGAAGCCTTGAACGCGGCCCGGCTGTCCCAGCCGGGAACGTGGGCGGCGGAATGGAACGCGTCGTGGATTCCCAGCTGGGGCATCCGATTGCATGTGGCCGCGGACGGCTTGAGTCTGTCATTGATCCTGCTGACCGCCTTCCTCGGCATCATGGCCGTCGTCTCGTCGTGGACGGAAATCCGGGAACGAGTAGGCTTCTTTCATTTCAATCTGCTGTGGACGCTCACCGGGGTCATCGGCGTGTTCGTCGCCATGGATCTGTTTCTATTTTTCCTATTCTGGGAAGTCATGCTGATCCCGATGTACCTGCTCATCATTCTGTGG
This sequence comes from Nitrospiraceae bacterium, assembly GCA_035698625.1. Lineage (GTDB taxonomy): Bacteria > Nitrospirota > Nitrospiria > Nitrospirales > Nitrospiraceae > DASSBQ01. The sequence continues at coordinate 404 of DASSBQ010000165.1, read as the reverse complement.
GGACATGAGGGACGCCTTCATGCCGGGTATAAATTCTTTCTGTTTACCCAGGCGGGAAGCTTGCTTTTATTGATCGCCATCATCGCGCTGGCCTTCCTCCAGGCGGCGGAGCGGGGTGTCTGGTCGTTTGACTATGAGGATTTGCTCGGCATCCAGATGAGCGGAGCCGCCGGAACCTGGTTGATGCTCGGCTTCTTCCTCGCGTTTGCGGTGAAGCTGCCCGTGTTCCCTTTCCATACCTGGCTGCCCGATGCGCATACCGAGGCGCCCACCGCCGGCAGCGTCGTTCTGGCCGGCCTGCTGTTGAAAACCGGCGCTTATGGAATGATCCGGTTCGCCGTGCCGCTGTTTCCGGACGCCTCGCGGGACTTTGCTCCGCTCGCCATGTTTCTCGGCGTCGTCGG
>DASSBQ010000164.1:0-6199 GCA_035698625.1 Nitrospiraceae bacterium | reverse complement strand
GTGCCGCCTTCTTTGGTATTGATATTGTTCGCGAAACTGAAGAGATTCTCGGCATAGCTGTCGTTATACTGGAGCGCTACTTCGAGAATGAGATCCGGTTTTTCCACTTGGACATAAATCGGCTTGTGCAGCGGCGCCTTCGCTTCATTCAAGTGTTCAACGAAGGAGACGATGCCGCCCTTGTACTTGAAGGCCTGCTCCTTTTCTTTTTTCTCGTCCTTGAGCGAAATCTCCAGCCCCTTGTTCAAAAAGGCCAGTTCGCGCAGGCGCTGCGCCAGGATATCGAAGCTAAATTCGAGCGTCTCGAAGACTTGGCCGTCGGGCTTGAAGGTCACCTTCGTGCCGCGCCGCTTGGTCTTGCCGGTCATTTTCAACGGCGCCAGCGGCTTGCCTCGCTCATAGCGCTGCTCAAAGACCTGCCCGTCCTGCCAGATTTCGAGCTCGAGCCATTCGGACAGGGCATTGACCACTGAAATGCCCACTCCATGCAGGCCCCCCGATACCGTATAGGCGCCCTGTTCGAACTTCCCGCCGGCATGGAGCACGGTCAGCGCCACTTCCGCCGCCGATTTTTTTTGCGTGGAATGCATGCCCGTCGGGATCCCGCGGCCGTTGTCGACCACGGTCACGCTTCCGTCGATATGAATCGTGACGTCGATGGTTTCACCGAAACCAGCCATGTGTTCATCGACGCTGTTGTCCACGACTTCATAGACCAAATGGTGGAGGCCGTCCGGTCCCGTGCTGCCGATATACATGGCAGGCCGCTTGCGGACCGCGTCCAATCCCTCCAACACCTTGATCTGATCGGCACTGTAACTGTCCGACTTCTCCTTGGCGGACTGTTCATCCTGGGAATCGTTGGCCATGCATCTCCTAGCTGACACGCGTCATTCGGTCGATCACATTTGCCGGGGTGGTCGTGGAATTCTGCGAAGCGTCGCGGTGCACTGACTGACTGCCGGTTGACGTCATATTTTGATGGGCATCACGACGCACTTGAACCCGGGGCTCTCCGCTTCCTGAACGAGACAGGGGCTGAGCGTGGTATCCATCTGCAAGGAGACGTTCTGTCCCTCCATGACACCGAGGACGTCCAATAGGTATCGCGCGTTAAAGCCGGTATTGACAGGCTCCCCTTCATACCGCGCCGGTAATTCTTCCAGTGCTTCGCCGAAATCCGGATTGCTGGAAAACAAGGTCAACAGACCGGGCCCGAATGTGACCTTGACGGCATTGGCTTTATCCCGCGACAGGACCGACACCCGCCGAAGCGCGCTCTCTATCTCGGTCCGGTTGACCGTGATGCGCTTATTGCTTTCCTTGGGAACTACCTGTTGATAATTCGGGTAATTGCCCTCCATTAGGCGGGACGTCAACAAGAGACCGCTCTTCCGAAAAATCATGAGGTTCTTGGTGAACCCGATCAAAGGTTCTTCATCGCCTCCTTCTTCCAAGAGCCGCCGCATTTCCTGAGCCGCCTTCTTGGGAATAATCGCCTTGATTTCACGCGGTTGATCTTTGGCGCCGGGTTTTCCCAGTTCGCGTTCCGCGACCGCCAATCGATGCCCGTCCGTCCCGACCAGCCGAAGCAATGTCATCTTCTTTTCCGTCGTGCTGAGCGTGATCAGCAGGCCGTTCAAGATATAGCGGGCGTCGTTATCGCCGGCCGCAAACAATGTCTTCCGAATCAATTCGAGCAATCCGGCGCCGGTCAGAGGAGTCAATCCCTCGCGCTCGATCGACGGCAATGCCGGATAGTCCGTTGCCGGCAGGCCCACGATCTTGAATTGACTCTTCCCCGCATGAATGGTCGTCCAGTTATTGTCCGCGGAGGTCAACTCGATGTCACCGCCGGGCAACTCCTTGATGATTTCATACAGCTTTCTGGCCGACAGCGTGACGCCGCCGGCCTCCAACACGGTCGCTTTGTACAGGCCGCGCATCCCGATCTCGAGATCGGTGGCGACGATTTCAGCCCCTTCCGACTTCGCCTCAAACAGGATGTTTGAGAGAACCGGCATGGTGTTGCGCTTTTCCACGACCCCTTGAACCCGCTGAAGGCCGGTCAGCAGTTCATCGCGTCCCATTCGTACTTTCATAGTCTCCCCCGGTGAGAGCTTTCAGGCTCTCAAAATTTGTTCCTTCAAACCTTCCAATGTCGTCTGCAGCGCGCTGTCCGCTTCCTTGGCTTTGGCGATCTGGCGGCATGCATGAATGATCGTGGTGTGATCTTTCCCGCCGAAATGCCGGCCGATCTCCGGGAAAGAGGCCTCGGTGAGCTCCCGGCAGAGGTACATGGCGATCTGTCGCGGATGGACGAGCGTTTTGCTTCGCCGACGGGATTTCAATTCACCGATCTTCACGTGGAACTTCGCGCCGACGGCTTCTTGAATGTCTTCAATGGAGACAATGCGTTTCTTTTCGCCGATAAGGTCGCGCAGGACGTTTTTTGCCATCTCCAGCGTGATGGCCTGACCGGTCAACGAGGAGTATGCGCCCAAGCGAACCAGCGAGCCTTCCAATTCGCGGATGTTGTTCTTCATCGTGTTGGCCAGGTAGTGGATCACGTCTTCGGGGAGCGAGATATGCTCATCCTCGGATTTTTTCCGCAAAATCGCGATCCTGGTCTCCACGTCCGGCGCCTGTAGATCGGCAATGAGTCCCCATTCAAATCGGGATCGCAGTCGTTCTTCGATATCCGGCATTTCCTTCGGAAAACGGTCGCTCGACAAGACGATCTGCTTGCGCGCTTCGTAGAGCGTGTTGAATGTGTGGAAAAATTCTTCCTGCGTCCGCTCTTTCCCGGCCAGAAACTGAATGTCATCGATCATGAGCATATCGATGTGCCGATACCGTTTCCGCAAGTCCATCATCTTGTCGTATCGAATCGAATTGATGACTTCATTGGTGAACTGTTCTGTCGTGAGGTACGCGATCCGCAAATCGCTCCGCTCAGCCACATGATTGCCGATAGCATTGAGCAGGTGAGTTTTTCCTAACCCCACCCCTCCATAGAGAAAGAGCGGGTTATATGCTTTCGCCGGCTGTTCGGCGACGGCCATGCAGGCCGCGTGAGCGAACTGGTTCCCCGCGCCAACGACGAAGCTGTTGAACGTATATTTCGGGTTCAGTTGCACGCCTCGCTTTGGGCGGACACCGACACCGCGAGCAGCGATTGCAGCCGACTCCCCGTCCGCGTGTCCCCCCGGCGACTTACGGCTGATAGAGAATGCTATGTCCATCCGGCCTCCTCCACGGGCGGAGGACACGGCTTCCGCCAGCAACTCGCCGTAATGCTGGCTTAGCCAATCACCAAAAAACTTATTTGGCACCCCAAGATGAGCGGTGGACTCTTCAATCCTCTCTAAGTGGATCGGAGTAAACCACGTGTCATAAACCTGCTTCGGGACCTGCGTCTCAATGTATGACAATGCCTCGTGCCAAACCGTTTCAACACTCATATATTCAACGACTTATGGTTATTCACAGCTTTATCAACAGATGTGGATAACGGAAACTCCAGCACCAGACTATTGTTTAGCCCCCCAGAACGCGTCACTCCGCGCCGCTCCATCCGGCTTCCTGTGGATAACCGGTCACGTCATCACAGGGAATGCCTCGGTATTGTCCAGCCCACCAGATACCCCCATGCACTGCACGGGCGGCCCACTGACCCATCCACACCAAATCGGCTCCGCATTCATGTCCTCTGCGCTTTCTTCGTCACTATCCACACTACTCACAAGGCCTACTCTCACTCCTACGACTACTGATTTTCTTTTCTCCATGAAAAACTTCGGAGAAGAAGCCCACAGTTTTTAAATTACGATGGTGGAATCCGCTTCAAATATGAGTCTGAGCAAATCGGCATAGGAGATTCCTTGCGCCTTCGGCCGGTCGACAGTCGACCCGGGATCGTCCCGAAGAAAGAAGATGCGGCCGGAAAATTGATGCTCATCGGGAACCGCCGTGTTGAGCAGCACCACGGATATGTCGTCTTCTGAGGCGGCAGAGGAGGTGGCGCCAAGAAGGAGATCGTCGGTCTGTCCAGTCATCGGGTGACGGAGCATAAAGAGAAGTTTGCGGCCAGGCATATAATCGAATGGACCTCAGAATACAAGTGTGTGATCTGCTGTCGCAATGAGCCGCTGAACCGCATCTCGACTCTGTTTCTGAACAGACAGACCCGGTAGCACATTTTCCAGATGATCGGTATTGGTTGTGATCACAAACGGAATCGCAAGCTGCTTGAAAGACGGGAGGTATTTTTCCAGGATGTCGACATCGACGAGGTCGTCCGTATCGTCGGCCAGAAGTAACGGCGCGTCATCGAGGAGGACCACGGTGACGTTATGTTCTCCCGCTGCCAGCCCGAGGGCGATCCTAAGCGCTTCCACGGGGCGATGAGATTTCCTCGGATCTTCTCGGACGATGACTGCGATTGTTGACGCCATGGACTATGTGCGATGCCGGGATGGCTAATTGAACGACACGAACCGATCACAGCCCTTGATCATATTTGCGAGCACAACGAGTCCGCAGAGGGAGACGCGTGGATCCAACCCGTCCGTCGAAACCTCGTGCTGCTGACATCCATACGCACACACGAACATTTTCGTTCCGTTTCCGACGAGTTGCGTGAAGAGCGGATCGTGAATATTCTTTACTCCCTCATCGATGAGGTAGAGATAGACGTCATGATGTTGGTTGAGTGCTTCACCGCATAGCTTGACAACGGTCTGCGCGCTGGGGTGCGATGGGCCTGTGGATAAGAGGATGCCTAACTTCTTATGTTCCATGCGAATCCACAGGGGTATAACTGTAAAAATATAATATTTTCAATGTGTTAAGAGGATCAATTTAGCAGTGGAAGACTACGGATTCTAGCGAGGAAAGTCAACTGCAAAAACGGCCGATCAAGATGGGGAATGCACGCGTTCTGCAAGTAGGGAGGGTAACGTTGCAAGCGCGAGTTCTTCCTGGGATTTGTCTGTCATATTGCGGAGAAGCACCGTACCGCTTGCCGCTTCATCATCGCCAAGGAGGACGGCAAACGTAACTGCGAGGCGATCGGCCTGGCGGAGATGCGCTTTCAGTGTCGTGGCACGCACATCCATATCCGCTTCAACGCCGGAGCGCCGAAGTTCATCGAGAAGGGTCAGCCCCGCGCGACTTCCCTTTTCTCCAAAGGCGGCGATGTACACGCGCCGCGGGGGAGCGGGTAAAGCTGTCTCCGGGAGGAGGATTGCAATCCGCTCGAGACCTGCTGCGAATCCGATAGCCGGGGTGGGCGGCCCCCCTAGGGCCGACACCAGGCCATCGTAGCGTCCCCCTGCGCCGACGGCGTTCTGTGCGCCCAGATGTGAGCAGGTGAGTTCAAATGCGGTAAGGCAATAATAATCCAGTCCGCGGACGAGTCGGGGATTGATGACATAGGGTATGGCCAGCGCCTGAAGACCGGCGAGAACCTGATCAAAATGATCGCGGGCGGACGGTGACAAAAAGTCGATGAGACGCGGCGCATCCTCGGTGGCCGCGCGGCAGTCCGGCACCTTGCAATCGAGGACACGCAGGGGGTTGGTGTGGATGCGGCGCCGGCAATTTCCGCACAGCCGGGATTCCCGTTCTTTCAAGTAAGCGACGAGGACGGCAATGTAGCCCGCACGGTCGTCCGACAAGCCGAGACTGTTGATCTCCAGGGTCAAGCCGGGCAGTTGCAATCCGGACAGGAAGCGCCACAACAGCGAGATGACCTCGATATCGGCTCGAGGATCCGACGTACCGAATGATTCGACTCCGAACTGGTGAAACTGTCGTAATCGGCCGGCCTGGGGCCGCTCGTGTCGAAACATGGGGCCGAGATAGAAGTATTTTTGGAGGGTCGGTTCGGCGGCGCGATTATGTTCGATAAAGGCGCGAACCGCGCCGGCGGTTCCTTCCGGACGCAGAGTCAGCGACGTACCGTCCCGATCGGGAAAGGTGTACATCTCTTTCTCGACGATATCCGTCGTGGCGCCGATGCTGCGCGCAAATAATGCGGTCGTCTCAAAAATAGGCAGACGGATTTCACGGAAACCGTAGCGGGATCCCCATCGGCGCGCTGTTTCCTCCAGAAATAGCCAGCGCCGGGTCTCTTCCGGCAGGATATCTTTGACGCCCTTGATGCCTTTGATCGGTTTGTTTTCCATCGGACTTC
>DASSBQ010000163.1:0-3701 GCA_035698625.1 Nitrospiraceae bacterium | reverse complement strand
ATCCTGATGATATTGTGGCATTCGCACGTATGGAATATTTCAACTCTATGGTTGGCTTCAATCGAGTTTTTCCGCAGCCTACAAAATGATACTTGCCATCGACCCACAGAGAGCCGGCCTCTGGCGGCAAGCGCGCAGAATTCTCTGCGTGCGGCTCGATGCGCTCGGCGATGTCATCATGACGGGGCCGGCGCTGCGCGCGCTCAAGCAATCGGCCCCGGACCGTCATATTACCCTTCTCACGTCCGCCGCCGGCGTCCATGCGGGCCGTCTGATGCCTTGCATCGACGACATCTGGTCGTACGAAGCTCCATGGATGAAAGGGTCCCATGCGGGTGAGTCGGCTGCGGGGGATCGTGCGCTGATTTCCCGCTTACGTCAGGGAGCGTTCGATGCCGCCGTCCTGTTCACCGTGTACAGCCAAAACCCCCTTCCGGCCGCCTTGATGTGCTGGTTGGCCGATATTCCGCTGCGTATCGCGCATTGTCGGGAAAACCCATACCATTTGCTCACGGATTGGATTCCCGAACCGGAGCCGGAGTCATACATCCGCCATGAGGTCCGGCGTCAGCTGGATCTTGTCCGCCATCTCGGCGCCGAAGCCGAGAGCGAGCGCCTCTTCTTGCAAATTCCCGGCGCCGCCTTCGACAATCTCGACGGCACTCTTGGACCGCTCCGGACAAAGATCGATGAAGCCGTGGTCATTCACGCCGGCGCGACCGCAGCCAGCCGCCGCTATCCCGCGGAGCAATTCGCCGTCGCAGCCGACCGGCTGGCTCTCGCATGGGAAGGGGCGATTATTTTTACCGGCGTCGAGAGCGAGCGTCCCTTGGTGGAGTCGATCCGCGCTCGCATGAACGTCCCGACGTACTCGCTCGTCGGCCGGCTGCAGCTCGCGGAGTTGGCCGCCTTATTAAGCCGCGTGCGTGTCCTGATCTCAAACAATACGGGGGCGGTTCATGTCGCCGCGGCCGTGGGCACACCGGTCGTCGATCTGTATGCCTTGACGAACCCGCAGCATACGCCGTGGCAAGTGCCGCATCGCGTCTTGTTCCACGATGTCGCTTGCAAGTTTTGCTACAAGAGTACATGCCCGCAAGAGCACCATGACTGCCTGCGCTTGGTGACACCGGACGAAATCGTCGACGCCGCAGCAGAACTGCTGGGCCTCAGATCAACGTCACCCTCCGAAGAAGGATTACACCTTGTACACACTCGGTCTTAACGCGGCGTTCCATGATTCGTCGGCTTGCTTGGTCCATGATGGGATGGTCGTCGCCGCAGCCGAAGAAGAGCGGTTTACGCGGATCAAACATGCCAAGCGGCCTATTCCGTTCAGCACCTATGAATTGCCCTTTCATGCCGTTGCCTTCTGCCTTCAGCGCGCCGGCATTCACTTGCGGGATGTCGACCATGTCGCCTATGCATACGATCCGATGCCCAAGCTGGGCGACCATGCAGGTGCAATATCCCTCACGTTGCCGATGGAGCCGAGCGCCCATCCGGTCTCGGCGGAATGGGAATCCCCCTGGGATCCGCTTTTTCTCTCCTCGATCGTGAATGCTCCACGGCACTTGGTGTCGGGCGCTCCGCATCATTTGCGCGATCGGTTCGCCGGTGTCACCGCGCCGGGAACCTATCGGTGGCACTGGGTCGATCATCACGAAGCCCATGCAGCCAGCGCATTTTTGCCTTCTCCCTTCGAGAGTGCCGCCGTGCTGACGTTGGACGGTAGAGGGGAACAAGCCACCACCACATACCATATCGGACAAGGCCATCGATTGCGACGACTCGGCCAGGTCGACATGCCTCACTCGCTGGGGCTGCTCTATGAGGAACTGACCACTTACTTGGGGTTTCTGCACTCGTCCGATGAATACAAAGTCATGGCCCTCGCTTCCTATGGGAAACCGAAGTTTAAACAGCTCTTCCGAGCCATTGTGGAAGTCCATGGCGACGGTCAATATCGGATTCTGCCTCATCGATTGGAAACCATGTTCGGCCCGCCACGCGCGCCCGGTTCTCCATTCGAGCAACGACACTATGACCTGGCGCGGTCGCTCCAAGAAGTTCTGGAAGAGACGGCATTAGAGTTGGCGGAGTGGTTGCACCGGACATCGGGCTCTGCACACTTATGTATGGCCGGAGGCGTGGCGTTGAACTGTGTCATGAATGCCTCTCTCCGTGACCGTGGGCCGTTTCAATCGATATGGGTGCAGCCGGCGGCAGGCGATGCCGGTACCGCGATGGGCGCTGCGCTCGCGGTGGACGCCGCACAGCGGCAGGCGGTCGGCCCGCGAGTATTTCGTATGGAGCATGCGTTTTGGGGACCTTCATACAGCGAGGAAGAAATCGAATCCGTGTTGCGTCGCGCCAAGCTTCCGTTCCGCCGTTTAACCGATGTCGAAGGGGACACCGCCGCGTTATTGGCGAGCGATCATATTCTCGGCTGGTTTCAAGGGGCGATGGAATTCGGCCCTCGCGCATTGGGAAGCCGGTCGATCCTCGCCTCTCCAATCAACCCGGCCATGCAGGATCGATTGAACGACATCAAAGACCGTGAGGATTTTCGGCCGGTGGCGCCCGTCGTGCTGGAGGAGGCCGCCGGGCAATGGTTCGAAGGGGCGGCGCGTTCGCCGTTCATGCTCTTTACGTATCAGGTAACGCCCGATCGGGCGAATCGAATCCCCGCCGTCCGACACGTCGACGGATCTGCGCGGGTGCAAACGATCACACGTGAGCAACACCCGCGCTATTACGAGCTTATCAAAGCATTTGAAGCCAAGACCGGCGTGCCGGTATTGGTCAATACCTCTTTCAATACGAGAGGTGCGCCGATCGTCTGTACACCGCGCGAAGCCGTTGAGGCCTACAGTACTTCTCCGTTGGATGCGCTGGTGATTGGGCCGTTTCTCCTGACCAAATCATTGGCCGCTTAATCGGAGTTGTTCCATGACCCGACCGCCGGCCACTCGTGACGGGAGCTGTTCCATGAAGGATTCTTCGGCGTCCAGTCAGTCAGTCGCCGTAGATCCTTTGAATGCTCAAGCGGGCCGGATACTCATCAGCGTGGTCATTCCAACATTCGATCGTCCCGATCTTCTGCGACGCTGCCTCGAATCACTGATCGTGCAAACCATGGACCCTTGGTCGTTCGAAATCATCGTCGTTGCCGATGGACCGTCCATGGCCGCTCGGAAAGTCGTCGCCGAGCTATGGGAGGCCGCCTTATCGCCGGATTTGAGATATCTTGAATTACCCGTCCATCGCGGCCCGGCGGCCGCTCGAAATCTCGGCTGGAAATCGGCGCGCGGAACGGTCATCGCCTTTACCGACGATGATTGCATCTCACAGCCGACTTGGCTCGAAGCCGGTTGGGCGGGCTTAGAAGATCACCGCGTTTCAGGTCTTTGGGGGCGCATCGTCGTTCCGATCCCCACACAACCGACTGACCATGAGTGGAATACGAAACAACTGGAACAATCCCCGGGAGCCACAGCGAACTGCTTCTATCGCAAAACGGCATTGGAAGCGGTTCGCGGTTTCGACGAACGCTTTACGGCAGCCTGGCGGGAATACAGCGATTTACAGTTCATGTTGCTGAAGGGCGGGCACCGTCTGATGTCTTGCCAAGAGGCCGTCGTGTTTCATCCGGCTCGCCCGGCGCCATGGGGCATCAGCCTTCGTCAGCAGCGCAACAA
>DASSBQ010000162.1:0-6484 GCA_035698625.1 Nitrospiraceae bacterium | reverse complement strand
AGCGCGACGACAACCTCTTCGGGAAACAGGCTTTTCGCCTTCGCGTACATTTGGCCGAGCGCTTCCGAGGGGGTAAGATTCGCCGCCTCTCTTTGCTTATGCACGAGAGAGTCGTATTCATCCACGACGAGCACGATTCTGGCCGGAAGAGAGAGTTGCGAGCCGGAAAGGCGTGCCGGATATCCGGAGCCGTCCAAGCGCTCATGATGACATTTGATGATGTCCAAGACGTCGGCCGGAACCTGTGAGACCCTTTGCAACAGTTCAACGGTATACTCCGGGTGACGCTGGAGTTCGCGAAATTCCATCTTGGAAAGATGACTGCGGTTTCGAAGAATCCGGACCGGGATGTATTGCTCGCCGAGGTCGTGGAGCAGACCCGCCATGCCGACGAGCCTGATGTCGTCGGGAGAGAGCTGCAGATGGCGGGCAATGATCATGGAGAGCGTGCTGACGTTTAACGCATGTAAGACGCCGGTGTTGACGCCGTCTTCCGTGGCGAAGAGACTGGCAATCGTGCTTGAATCGGTCGCCTCCATGATCAGCGTACTCAGCGCATTAATCATGGATTTTGCGCCGGAGACCCCCTCTTCGGAGCCGGCGCTGACCTGCTTCATGATGTGGCCGCCCCGTTTCAGGATCTGTTTGAAAGTTTGACCGGCAAGATGGACCGTTTCGCAATAGTCAGCGGCGGCCGGCAGCGCCTGATCCGCGGGATCTTCGCGCTCATCGCCGGCGGCGGAGGAAGGCGCGGTGTCCGGTGGAACGGTAGTGGGGGCCGGTGCAAAAGCTTCGACGTTGGACTGCCGCGGATCGACCAGCACGCTGGGGAGACCAAGGCCCTTGATCGTGGCCAACTGGGCCTGCGTGGAGATTTTGAATGACTTTGTCTGGAATGGATGTTTAAACCAGGAACAGTTCAAATCGACATACATGCCTACTTGCAATTCCGCCGGAGCCATCACGACAAGCCCGTTGTCGGAAGCGTTGTGATTGTCGTCCTTCATATGGCCTCATCCCGGCGCGGCGTCTTGTGTCCCGCCGGATAGAGCAGGAGAGGATCCTCGCCTACGGCTCTATCGGTCCCGCTCGTCCATGACTTGAGGGGATTTATCGCGGCAGGGACCGCCCCTCGTCGGCCGCTGCCAGAAAATAGGGTATCCAGCGGTCCATATTCAGGTATTGGCGAATTCGAAGCGGTACTCCGCTCACCGGAGGCCTGTACACAATCGACCGGCTTCGATCACGCATAAGATCAATGATGACCGGCGCGTTGCTGTCCACCTGGGGAACGTAGAGAAGAACGAGCGGCCTCATTCTGGCCCGCCTGTTGATGTTCAGCACCAGGGCGTAGGCCCCGTTGACGAGTTCGACGATGGTTCCGGGCGGATAGACGGTCAACGTTTGAATCAGGGCGGCAATGACGTCCGGCGCCAGCTTCGCGCGCGCAGTCCGATAGAGATGCGATAATGCGTCGGCCGCCGTCAGTCGTTGATGCGGGTTGTCATGATTGATCAGGACATCGTATTCATCAACGACCATCAGAATTTTTGTAAATAGAGAGAGATACTCCTCTTGCAATTGATTGGGATATCCGGACCCGTCGATCCGTTCATGGTGGGATTCAATCATCCGCAAGGCTTCCTGAGGGAATGAAGACAGAGGACTCAACAGGTTCACTCCGAGAGCGGGATGTTCCCGGTACGACCGCTCTTCCTCCGGCGTCAACCGGTCCCGTCGGGTGCGAAGATCGTCGGGCAGTTGATGTTCTCCGATATCGTGCAGGAGGGCGCCGATGCCGAGAATCTTGATATCTTCGACGGAGAAGCCGAACTGTTGGCCGATCATCATGGCCAGCACCGATGTGTTGAGCGCATGGAGGACATCCCGTTCCTTCATCAGCGAAGAATCCAGCAGGCCGGCAATGGATCCGGCCAAGTCCTTATCGAAAAGGATATGGGCCAGTTGATTCGTGACCAGTTTCGCGGCCGCCACGCCTTCTTCGGATCCGGCCTGAAGCCCGTGTATCGCCTGTTTGAAATGCCGTGCCGCCTCCTCATAGGTGCGGGCCGCCAGGTGAAGAGCGGAGTGAAACAGTTTCTCGTCTTGCTCGGATGGCGCATCGTCTGTTGCCTCTGACGGGATCGGCCCGGCCGGTTGCGGGGATTCCGTCCATTCCTGAGCCGTCGCTTGGCCCACGAGACAGGCATCTTTGGGTGGTGCATGTCGGCACAGATCATCCAAGGATTCCGCGGTCGATTGGGAAGGATCGAGTAAAATCGAAGATAAGCCTAATCCTCGGATCGCTGCGATTTGGTTGTCCGAGGTCAACCGAAAGTGCTGCCGTGAAAATGGGTGAAGAAACCATGAGCAATTGAGATGGATGTACATCCCGAGCCGGAGGTCCTGCGCGGCAACCGCTTGGAGGGGCGCGGGCTCCTTGCTCTCGTGTGAGGGGGACATCGGCTCCTTCAGAACCCGGCCCATATTTCCTACGTAATACCGGTTACTACGTGGCTTCCGCGGTATGGTATCGGACACCGACCCGGCAAACTTGAGCTGAAAGAAACGCCTCTGAAATCCGAACGTTGGGTGATCGGTTTGTCCCGCGCCTTTTCCAAGCGGAACACGCGTCTTGAAGTTCGGCGAAGGGGAGGCGTACGGTAGGCCGGGATTCGGAAGGTCGAAGACCTAGTGAAAGGAAGGAAGGACCGATGACCCAGCGAGATGACAACCACGACCGGAAAGAAGAGCAATCCATCGACCGGAGACAGGCTTTGAAACGCCTTGGTGGACTGGCTTCAGCCGTAGTCTTCGGCGGTGCCTTTCAATTGACGGAGGGCTGGGCCGATCCCGACGCCATCGAGCGTCGGGCCCTTTCTGAGGGACTGATTCCCAGGCGGCCGTTGGGCCGAACGGGGGTTGATGTGCCGATTCTCGGTATCGGAGGCGGGCATTTGATCCGAAAGAGCGCCGAGGAAGGGATTCGCGTCGTGCACGAAGCGATTGAAGCAGGCGTCACCTTTATGGACAACGCATGGGACTACGCCAACAACCGCAGCGAGGAGGCCATGGGCCAGGCCTTGCGGGGCAAGCGACAGCACGTATTTCTCATGACGAAAATGTGCACGCATGGCCGCGGTAAGAAGGTTGGGCTCCTCCATCTTGAGCAATCACTCCGCCGTCTGGGGACGGATTACCTGGACCTTTGGCAGATTCATGAAGTGGGATGCGAGGATGAACCGGCTCGCGTGTTTGGGCCCGGCGGTCCGGCGGAGGCGCTGATTGAAGCCAAGAAGCAGGGCAAGGTCCGCTTTATCGGTTTCACCGGCCATACGGATCCTGCCGTCCACCTGGCACTGCTGCGTGAACGGTTTCCATTCGACACATGCCAGCTCCCGCTCAATGTCTTTGATTCAGGGTTTCGCAGTTTTGAACAACAGGTGCTTCCTGAATTGGCGCGACAAGGCATTGCGCCGATTGCCATGAAGTCGCTCTGCGGCAACGGCAAGCCGGTCGCGGCCGGGATCATTTCGGCAGAAGATGCCATCAGGTACACCTTGTCCTTACCGGTCGCGACGCTGGTGAGCGGGGTGGATTCGGTCGAGGTGTTGCGCCAGAACGTGCGGATCGTGCGGCAGTTCGTTCCCATGACGGCGGCGGAAATGGACGGCCTGAGGGCTCGCGTCGCGTCGGAAGCCGCGGGCGGGCGATTCGAGCAGTATAAGACGAAGCCTCTATGGTCTTGCGATCGGGGCGCGGCCGACAAACGCTATGGAGAGTTGGAACACTCATGAACCAGCGGAGTTCTAGGATGGAGATGAAAGAGCGTGAATCAAGAGGCCGGCCGGCGCGGAGGATTGCGCTAACATCCGGGTTGTTGACCGGCTTCCTCCTGTGCCTCTGCGGCATGGCCGCGGCGCAGCTTGACGGGAGGAAATTCGTAGATCTCACCTATGCATTGGACGAGTCGACCATTGCCTGGCCCACCAACAAGCCGTTCCACCGGGATCGAACGGCCTGGGGCGTGAATGCGCACGGGTACTGGTATGCCTCCGCCGACTTCTTCGTGTCCGAACATGCCGGGACGCATATTGATGCGCCGATTCACTTTGCCCAAGACCAACCGTCGGTCGATCGGATTCCTGTAGATCGGCTGGTCGCGCCGGCCGTCGTCGTGGACGTACAGAAAGCGGTCGCGTTGGATGATGACTATCGCCTTGGAGTGGACGATCTTCGCGCCTGGGAAACGCGCCATGGGCGCATACCCGCGGGCGCAATCGTAGTCATGCGCTCGGGCTGGGGCGTCCGATGGCCGGATCGAACCAAATATTTCGGCAGCAGGACACCGGATGATCCGGGGACGCTTCATTTCCCGGGCTTCTCGCAGGAGGCGGCGCAGTTTTTGATCACGGAACGGGCGATTGTCGGAATCGGCGTCGATACGGCCAGTATCGACTATGGTCCGTCGCGCGATTTCATCGTGCATCGGATCATCAACGGCGCCGGGCTGTACGGCCTGGAGAATATCGCCCATCTGGACCGGGTGCCGGAGACCGGCGCGGTGTTCATCGCGCTGCCGATAAAGATCACGGATGGGACGGGCGGACCGGTCCGCCTGATCGCCCTGTTGCCTTAGGCCGCATTATTCATCACTACCTCTGCTTGCAAACGCGGTCTCTCAGCAAGCCTTAACCGCTCCCAGCCTCGCTCCATAGCCGTCCGGAACTTCTGCGCGAACTGCATCATTTCTTTTTCCCATCCCGATTCCATGGTACGAAAAGTAGTCGGACGACAGAAACGGAGTTCGCTGCTGGTTCGTCCTTCGCCAGCCTGAAGGAGGCCGATGATGCCATTGATTGGACGAGTGTCACTGATAGGAGCGGTCGTGGTCGCGTTGTGTGTCGTGTGGTGGCATCCGGCCATGGGAGCGGCCGCTGATCCCAAGGTTCCGCCTCCGGCCGCCGCAAGCGCGGATCCATCCAAAGCGGTTGAGGAAAAGACAGAGATGTACATCGGTCTGTTCATGCTCGGGAGCATGCCGAGCAATCGTCCGCTCAAATTTGAAACCGACCCATACAGCAATACCAGCGTCGAAGGCGGACTTGGCGGCGGGCTGAAGGTCGGAGTCTATCCGGCTTCCGCCGGGCGGATTGTCGGCCTCGAAGCGGAATTGTCGGGATTTAATGGGACGGTGGATGCGCCGCCCACGACTTCCGGCGGGGTGGCGCGGAGCGCGCATTTTCGTTTGAACGTCTTCAATGCCATGGCCAACCTCTTGTTTCGGTATCCCGGTGAAATGATCCAACCGTATGTCGGAGCAGGAGTGGGGCTGTCCGGCGGTTTCGCCAGAGGTCTCAACGTACAGAACAGTTCGGTGGGAACCATCCACGAGAATGCGGGAGACGCGGCGTTCGCGTATCAGCTTATCGGGGGAGCGCGGGTCAATGTGACGAAGCGTGTATTCCTCTTCAGCGAATACAAGTACATGGTGGCCAACTACAAGTGGGAAAGCGAACTGCCCAATGGAGCCGGCGGCCCGTCATTCTCGTTACCCTTTCGAACCCACATCGTCTCGGGCGGGGTCGGCTTCCGTTTTTGATGGTTCTTGCCTCTGTACTCGACCCTACCATCCCTGGGTCCGGGCTCCTGTGGAGTTCCGCCGGCGTGAACACGACGAGGGTGGCAGAGATACCGCCGGTCGGATTGCGTGAGATTGTAAGTGGTCCGATGAGTTACAGATAATCGGCAGGATCCGAAGCGGTCGAACCGGATGAGTCTTTCGATGATTTAAATCGGAGACTCAATTCAGTGTCGCCGGCTTCAGGCGAGAAGCGAAAGGACCCTTCAGCGCCGACGTGCTCCTCCGAGCGCGATTTACCTTGTGGATAGAGCCTGAATTCGAAGCGGCCTTCCCGATCGCCCCGATGTGCGCCGTCCCGTACGTTGCCCGTCCATTCGACATGATCCTCCATCACATCAAGCGCCCGGTTGAGCAATGAACGAAGGACTTGCTTGCCGGCGGCGGCATCGAACGGTTGATCGAAATCAAACGTGCTTTCATCGGAGATCCGCGCTGTTTCCCCCGCCCAAACAGGAGCCGCGAGGAGAAAGATCAGGAAGCCGGCGAAAAGTGTTTTCATAGATAGATAGTTTACGCCGTAACGCGAACCGGATCAACCCGAGCAACCGCAATTAACAGCGCGCGAGCACGCTGTCCTTCCGGCTCCATTGAGCGGGCACTCCTTCATTGCCGATCATGTCCAGTTGATTTGTATTGACCATCCTGACTTGAAACGGGACGGTCTTTGCGGGCAGGGCGACCAGCTGGATACCATCGCCGTCATGCTCCATCTCACCATTCCAAATGGCCGCCTTATAGAATTCCGACACATTATTGGAGGTAATCGACCAGACAAATTCTTCCTCGCGATCCAGATATTTGGCGGATCCTTCCCAGGCGCCCAGTAATGCCGGCTCCACC
>DASSBQ010000161.1:0-5239 GCA_035698625.1 Nitrospiraceae bacterium | reverse complement strand
CCTTGCACCCATTGAACCGTGGCGCCGTCCACGTCGATGGCCTTCGGCTCGTCGGGAAGAAAGACGCGGAGCGTCAGGTGCATACCCAGCGTGACGGGCTTGTCTCCTTCAATACGCCATCCTTTCACTGAGAGGTCACAGACTCGTCCTGTTCCGACGATGCCCTCACCGAGATAATACAGAAAGCAGCTGACCGGAATTCGAGAATGAGCGCGGGGCCTGTATTGTTTCGTCATGACGTCCGGACCTCATAAAGAAGATAACAGGGTTGGCTCTTTCTCAGCAGTCTATCGGACTATGCATTGATGGCAAGGAAGATTTTAAATGGTTGCATAGCCTTGTACACCGGGGCGATGGGGGATTGCCCGTTGCACCTTCTGAAGTGGATCATTACAATTCATCTCGCCGGCCCCGTCTTCCGTTCATGCTTCTAGCGAGGTGTCGCCATGACATCCGTCCTGCGGTTCAGCCTCCCTCGTCGCTCTCCCTCACGCTTGAATGTCGGCTCTCAGGTCCACGCTGCGCGAGTCGCGGCTGTCGCCGCTGTCCTCTTGTGCCTTTGCGTTGTTTCAGGCGGTCTGGCCCAAGAAACCGTCCCGGCAAACCGGCTTATGGATCTGGGCCAATCCTCCTACCGGCAGGGTGCCTTTGCGCAGGCGTTGCAATATTGGATCGAGGCGGGTCGCCTGTACGAAGAAGAGGGACGAGTACGCGAACAGATCGCGGCGCAAGTGAACGTATCGCAGGCCTTCTATCAAACCGGACACTATAAGGAAGCGGGAGCCATGCTGACCCAGTCCGGCAAGCTGGCGGCGCAAATCGACGATGGCGTGCTCGCCGCCACGATCAAGGGGCGTCTCGGAACGGTCCTCTTCGCGCTCGGTCATAATGAGCAGGCTTTGCGAACGATCGACGACGGGCTCGTCCTGGCTAGAGCGCTCAACCATCCGGCCCTCACCGCCACACTCCTCAATGACCAGGGTAACATTCTGACGGCGGAGAAACGATTCTCTTCGGCCATTGAGGCCTACAGCGAATCGTCGTCGCTGGCGAGAGATTCAGATCAGCGGGCGTTAAGGACCATCGCCCTGATTAATGCGGCACGAGCGACTATTCAGGAAGGGTCGCTCCCGGCCGCGAAGGCCACCCTCGATCTTGCGGCGCAGGAAATGCTGTCAGCTTCTGACTCATACGATACGGCGAATGCCTGGCTCACCCTTGGGGAGGCATACGAAGAGCTGCTGCGTCCTCGCAGGAGTACAGAGACGGCAACGCATGAGAGCCGACGACCGCTTCTTTTTACGAAGGAAGGGCAAGGGACGAATCAGAACAGTGAGTCGGATCTCCCCACGGTCAGGCAAGCGGCCGGGTCATATTGGAACGCGATTGAAACGGCCCTTAGGATCGGCGACTCGCGAAGCGAGTCCTATGGGTGGGGCCATTTAGGCCATGTGTACGAGATGGCCGATCGAACCGATGAGGCGCTTGACCTCACCAGAAGAGCGTTGCTCGCCGCTCAAAAAGTGGGGGCTCCGGAATCGATTTACCGATGGCACTGGCAAACCGCCCGGCTGTTGCGCTCGAAAGGACGGATCGACGAGGCGACCCTGGCATATCAACGAGCGATCGAGAGTTTGCAACCAATCCGGTCCGAATTCCTCGTGGGTAGCCGGAACCGGCAGTTGTCCTTCCGGGAAACCACCGGAAATTTATTCTTTGAGCTGTCGGATTTATTGCTCCAACGCGCCGCTTCCACTCCCGATGCGGCTGGGCATCAGCATCTTCTCAGGCAGGCACAGGACACGGTGGAATTATATAAGGCTGCCGAGCTTCAGGATTATTTTCGGGACGAATGTGTCGCGACGGCCCGGTCACGGAGCACGGACATCGCCCAGGAAACCAAAACTACGGCGGTCATCTATCCCATTATTCTTCCGGATCGCCTTGAGTTGCTCGTGAGTCTGCCTTCGGGAATGCGGCAATTCATCGTGCCGATTCCAAGCGGGCGTCTCACGAGCGAAATACGAGAGTTCAGACTCGCACTCGAAAAGCGCACCAGCAATGCCTATGTACTGCATGCCCAAAAATTCTATGACTGGCTGATCAGGCCCATGGAAGCCGATCTCGCAGCCGGCGGCATCACCACGCTCGTATTCGTGCCGGATGGACCACTTCGCACAATCCCGATGGCTCCATTACACGACGGAGCGCAGTACTTGATCGAACGCTACGCCGTCGCGACGACGCCGGGTCTGACTCTGACGGATTCCAGGCCCCTCAACCGGAAACACATCCACATGTTTTCCGTAGGCTTGACCGAGGGCGTGCAGGGATTTCCTCCCTTACCTTATGTCGCCCAGGAACTCAGCGCGGTGCAGGCCATTTATGGCGGCACACAGTTGGTAAACGATGAATTTCGTGCGGTGCAGGTTGAACGAGGCCTGAAGGAACAGCCCTTTAATATTATTCACATTGCGTCCCACGGCAGGGTGGAGAGTGACGGAAAAAAGAGTTTTATTCTGACCTTTGACGACCGCATTACAATGGACCGCCTCAGCGCCCTGGTGGGTCTGTTTGAGTTCCGCACGACTCCCCTCGAATTGCTTACGCTCAGCGCCTGCGAAACCGCGGCGGGAGACGACCGGGCGGCATTAGGGTTGGCCGGTGTGGCCGTCAAAGCGGGCGCCAAAAGCGCCCTCGCCACGCTGTGGTTTATCGAGGACGAAGCGACCGCTGCGCTCATATCGGAATTCTATACGAACCTGCAGGACCCGTCCGTTTCCAAAGCGATCGCGTTGCAACAAGCCCAGATCGCGCTGTTGAAGAATCCGGGCCATGCCCATCCGAGTCTATGGGCTCCGTTTCTTCTCATTAATAATTGGTTGTGACCGTGAGTCAGAGACCGCGGATTCCGGGCCGGACCTCAGCCGACCCAAAGAGCGACCCGCCTACATGAGGTTCAGGACAAACTGAAGCTGCACCCCTTCATCCTGCATGCTGTTATGCGGGTTGACTACGTGAGCGGTCACGAGCCGCCGCCCCCAGTAGACATTGAGATTGGCGATTGTGCCAAAGTTGAACCGCAAGCCGGCCCCGACGCTGGCCAGTGTTTCCGGAGAGGGGTTTACGCCTTTGGCGAACCAGGAGTGCCCAACGTCGACGAAGGGACAGAACTGCACATACGGAAATCCTTCGGCCGAGCTCCAGATTGGGAAACGGGTCTCAAACTGGTAGATAAAGCCGTTATCACGCAGAAGTGTATTCTCTCGATAGCCCCTGACGCTGTACCGGCCGCCCACCGCTATTTGCTCAAGAGGAAACACATGGTCGTTGGCCCATTGGATATTGAGAAAGTTCACCAGTTCAATGCGGGTCGCTTCAAATCGCTTGAGCCATTCCACTTGGCCAAGCCACGACAGAAATTGACCGTCCGCCGCTCCCGGCGTCCCATTGACCGTCGCGCCGAGAACGTCCAGGCCGGCGGAAAACCTGGATCGCACAGCAAACACCGATTGTGTCGTCCGATGGGTCCATTCCTGAACAAAACGCAAGGCAGCCACATTGCCGAATCCGTTTTTCATGCCGTTGACAAAATCAAATGGAATTTTGCCGAGCACGTTGGCATTCTGTTCATATTCGCCGGCGATGGCGAGCGCCACTTCATCATTCAGTGTGCGATAGACCGGCTGACGAAGCGACAAGGTAAAAATTTGCGTCTCGCTTTCGATATCCAGCGGGCGAAATGGATCCTCCACCACTCTGAACTTATAAAACCGATAGCCCGCGAGGAATGTCGTATCGTATTTTGTGAGCGGGACGGCATAGGTCGCATCGACGCTGGGAAACACGCCGACTTGGTAGGGAGTGGCCTGCGCCGAAGCGCCGAAGGTAACTCTTAACACATCCCCTCGCCCGCTGAGATTGTAGTGCGCGACCGTGCCTTTCAACTGATTTTCTCCGACGGTGGGATTGACGAAATTATTATATTCGACGAATGCCCTGAAGGGATTCGCTTCTTGCACGGACACATCTAGAACAGCCTCGCCGAGCGCCGTCCCCGGTTTAAGTTCCGCATTTAATCGTTCCAATCGGTCGTCCTGCAGGAGAATCTGAAGTCGGTCCCGGAGCGGGTTCATATTGAACGGCGGACCCGCGCTGAGCCGGATACGGTCGCTAAGATACGAGGGATGAAAGCGGGTGGCGCCTTGAATCCTGATATCACTCAGACGCCCCTCAATCACCTGCATCGTTATCGTCCCGTCGGCGACCTCTTGATCAGGAAGCACGGCCCCTGAATTCGGATACCCGCGATCGATGTATGCCAGCGTGATGGCTCGGCGCAATTCCTCCAGGTCTTCCGTCGTCACCTCCCGGTTTTCATACGGCGCCGTCAGCTTATCCAACTCGTCTTGCGATAGAACAGTGCTCCCGGCGACGCGGATGCGTTTTACAAAGACCCGAAGTATAGGTCCCTCTTCTCCTTCCTGCCCGGGAGAAGGTTGCACAGGAGGAAGAATTTCGGTCGGCGGAGGTTCGGGCTTCAATGGTGTCTGTCGTTGCACCGGCGGGGGTAAACCGGACCGGCCTGAGGGGTCGATTACAGGAGGCAGGCCGATTTGCGCGAACCCTTGCCCCGTGATCGCTCCGCTAAGAATGACGACCATCATCAAGAAGATCGCGATCATGTTGGTTTACACGCGAAACGCACCATTCCGGTTGTCGACCATAAAGCAGTCATTCGGTCCGATTGCTTTAGGATCGGCACCCGGCCATAGAGGTAAATATGTTCTGTGACATTGGCTCGAACTCGGGAAGGCCGAGTCGAACGACTGCGAGGCTCCGTGGCACCTGCGGGCTCGTGTCCGTTTCGGATGCGAATATCAGCGGGCTTGCAAGGAGGTCACCGGGCTGCGGCGGAATGCCGTCCCGCGCACCTTGGACAAAACTACTGAATTGGCGGCCTTTTTGCGCAGCGCAGCGTTGGCCGTACAAGTTGGCCGCCACCGCAAATGCCTGCGGCAAGGGGGCGATGGCTCCCGCCAATTGCTGAATGGGGGATTGGATAAGTATTTGTCCGCTTATCCCACGGGAGCTGGTGGCATCCAGCCTGCTGCTCGGGTCTACCAACACCGCCTGGGACGCCTCAATCGCAATTCGGCCTCCGTTCCCGTCCGCCGCTTTGGCCAGAATCTGACTATTTTGAATCACGACATACTGCGGATCGATATCGATCTTGCCG
>DASSBQ010000160.1:0-30842 GCA_035698625.1 Nitrospiraceae bacterium | reverse complement strand
GAGAAGGCGAGGACGGGAAGGAAGGAATGAGCCGGGTTGTCAGTCATGGTGTGTCGTAACCCGTTCGAGCAGCAAGTTGTATGCGGCTTCCACTTCCTTGGTCATCGCTTCGCCCTTCTTCACCATCTGCATGTATTTCTTCGGATTGTTCGTGAGGTTCGCGAATCGGTGCGGATTCCAGGTATGCAGCAGCTCCCTGCGCTTCTGATCCAACGTCTCCTTCGTGATGGGCAGGGCGAGCTCGAAGAGTTCCAGGGCCTTCGTGGTCGGTTCGTCTGGCATTGCGTGGCGTCAGGTTCTTGAAGGTCGTCCCATTGTATATCGGTTTACTCAGAGGAAGCACCGGGAGACATGGGAAGCGGTACGCCGAATGAGCCTTCGAACGACCCTTCAGAAGCGACGAGATAAAGTCGGCGAGGCCGAAGCGGCTCGACCTCAGTCCTGTCAATACAGTAGACTGCAACCAGATCGATAACCAGAGACGCCATGGCGACCACTCTGCCCATCGTACAGCCCACGCCGATCTTCAAGGACCGCACCGACTATCGCCAGGTGCTGATCCGCGAGATGGAAGGCGGCAAGATTCCTTTGAGTCTAGGGAAGAGCTGCCCCGTCAAATGCGAGTTCTGCTACGAGATCGATCATTCGTACCGCGAAACGTTGGACCCGCCCAAGACGAGCGACGAGGACTGGGCGTTCATTCTGGACTACATCAACAAGAAGCCGACCGATCCGATGCAGTTCTGGTGCATCGGTGGGAACGAATACATGGAGTGGACCGATCTGTTCCTCCATCCCAAGGCGATGGAGTGGTTGGAAGATTTCCTGAAATATACCGACAAGAACGTGACGTTTTTTACGGTCGGCTATGTGCATGTGCCCAAGATTCATCAGCTGGCGGCTCAGTATCCCGGCCGCATTAACTTCGAGCTGTCGGCCATCACGCTGGGTGCCTGCCGGGAACGGCTCATGCCTCATGCGCCTTCCGTCAAGCATCTGATGAAAGTGCTCGATGGTCCCGCGGTGTCATCGGCGAATTTTTACTCGTTCGAACCGGGTTCCATGTCGGACGACGCGATGGCGATTTCCCGCATCAACCAACGGTGCGTGCTCTGGATGGGCTGTCTGACGCCTTTGAGGGGCATCAAGGAAGACACTGCCAAGCTGATGCGCGGGGGGCGGACCTATTTGGCGGAAGAAGCCCAACGGATTTACGATGCCGGATTGCCGAACATCCAAACGATCCAAACCGAGGCGCCGATCACCGCGTTCCTGAACCGGCGCCGGATCGTGAGCGCCTTTGATGCCCTTGAACTCGAGAAGCGCGATCCGGTGATCATGGCGAAAAGCGTCTATAAGGTTCTGATGATGTATCGACGAAATCGCGCCCGTTATCGGATGGTGCCGAATGCGACCTTGGGCGGCGACTCGGATTGCACGGTGCTGCTGACGTTCGATGACATCGCCAAGTCGTTGAATGGAGACAAGTACGTGTATATTCCGAAATGCATGATGCAATCGGGGCGGGGGCACTACACCGACATTGCCGGCGTGACGGTGGAGCAGTTTATGCGGAAGACCGGCATCAAAGCCAGAATCCTGCATAAGATCGACACGCGGTTGGCCAACAGACTCCTCTGGCGGAACGGGCTCCTGAAAAGCTACGTCGAAGATTATGTCCGCAATCCGCTGACGCAGTCGTACGAAGCGCTGCCTATTCCGGCGTAGCGTACTATCGTTCTAACATCGGATCAAGGTTGAAGGCCACGCTGATGCGCGGGGTGGAGCCGTGATAGGCGTTGACGGCATGGAACAGCCATCCGGGAAACAACACGCACTGGCCTGTCGAGGGTACGAACGAGATATTTCTGCCGGCGTCGTGCAATTCCGGCATGCTGTACCGCAGGTACGGAGCAAGCATGCGCGGCAGACAGCCGCGTGGATCGTATAGCTGCAGTTCTCCTCCATGTCCTGCTTGTGTCCCCACCTCGCCCACGTCGACGTAGTACACTCCTGACCAGAAGCTTCCGGGATGTGGATGGGCCGCATTGCTGCCGCCTTTTCGCTGGACGTTGGCCCAGACCTCCACGACTTGCCAGTCCGGGCGGCCGTTACGCCGGCCGGTCGCGCGCTCGGAATATTCCGTCATCTGTTTCGCCACCTCGATCACCGGCGCGAATAATTCCCGGAGTGGTTTCTCCGCCCATGTCAGCATAGACAGATCGTGAGGCGATGACCAGCCGACCACTTCATAATCTGAAAAGGTCGGGTCCGCGTTCTCCCGTCGGAGGATCAAAGGCGCCAGTTCCGCATTGAGCTTTTCATGCTGAGCGACGGTGAAGACGACAAGGGGCGTTGAGAAGATGGGACGGATATTGATCTCGATTTCTATCGGCATGCGATTCTCTGATGAGACTCAACGTAAGAGGGTCGTACGGTATGCCCGCATGAGCCGTATGTCAAGGTATGAGCCGCGGGCGGTTTGACAAGAAATTGAGGTTGTCCTAGAGTGAGCGGTCCATGACGTCCGAACGACGCGCCGTCCACTTCTATCAAGCCGATGTCTTTACCGATGTCCCCTTCGGCGGCAATCCGGTGGCGGTCATTCCTGATGCCGCCGGCTTGACGGATCTGGAGCTTCAGCAGATCGCGCGTGAAATGAATCTTTCCGAGACGGTCTTCGTGTTCCCCCCCTCGGATCCTGCCGCGGTGGTCAAGATGCGCATTTTCACGCCTACTCAGGAGATCCCGTTTGCCGGCCATCCCGTGATCGGGACATTTTTCGTGCTGGGCACGCTGAAGCGTCTCGAATTGCGGGAGCCGCTGACGCGCGTCCTGCAGGAATGTAATTTGGGGTTATTCCCGGTAGATATTCATGTCAAGAACGGCGCCATTACCCGGGTTGTCATGTCGCAGCCCAAGCCACAATTCCTCGACATCATCGAGAGCCGCGATGATCTCTTTTCGCTCGCCCGCGCCCTTGGCGTCGCCAGGCAACAGATCACCGAGACCAAATGGCCGGTCCAAGTGGTGTCGACAGGACTGCCGGTCATGATTGTCCCGGTTCGGACATTGACAGCCGTGCGGTCCATTGTGCCGGATGTGTCCGCCATTGCGGAACTCTGTCAGCAATATGGCGCCAACGGCATCATGGCTTTCAGTACGATGACCGTCGAACAACAGGCGACCGTCCATACGAGAATGTTTGCGCCGTTGATCGGGATTGTGGAGGACCCCGCTACAGGAAGCGCGAGCGGGGCGCTGGGCGCCTATCTGCTACAAAACGGCGTCGTGGAGGTAGCCCCGATGACCGAGATCATCGCCGAGCAAGGTTATGAGATTGAACGACCGTCCCGCATTCTGATTCAGGTGGAATCGGAAGATGATGCCATCCAAGCGGTCAAGGTCGGAGGCCAAGCGGTCATGGTGCTGGAAGGAACGCTGACCTTTTAGAGCAGGCACAATGACGAATATAGAACGACGAATTGGAAATTGTCGGCGTCTCTCTATTGAGAAGCTTTCGCAGCACAAGAATATCCACTGAGCCGTCGATTCTTTGGTACAATCCTGCTAGAAATAGCCTGAGAACGTTGTGGTTCATCACGGGTGGGATGATCGTCATGAGGAGGTTTCATGGGAACTGTTGCGCAAATCATGATCAAGGAACTCCAAACCGTCGGCCCGGACACCACGGTACGGAGCGCGGCGAAACATATGAACGAATCCCGGCTGGGTTCGTTATTCGTCAAGAAGGAACAGGCCATCGTCGGCATTGTGACTGATACCGACTTGGTCCGCCGGGCTCTCGCAAGCAGCAAAGATCTCAACGCATTGACCGTCGGGGACATCATGACCAGTCCCGTCGCCACGATCGAGGGCACGCGAACGGTGAGTGATGCTCACGACATGATGGGCGATCTGGGAATCAGACATCTGGGTGTCACGACCGCCGGAGAGATTGTCGGAGTCATCTCGGTCCGGGACTTGTTGAGGTACTATCAGCGGGTGTCCGAGCCCAAGATCGCGCAGGACTAACGGGCGGTGTTACTTGGTAAGTTCTCGCACGAGGTGGCCGAGTTCGGGAATGATTAATTTTTCCATGGCGAGGCGTACGGCATTCTCCGAACCGGGGGTGGAAAACAGTACGCGGCCTTTGACGATTCCGGCTGTGGCGCGACTCATGATGGCAGGTGATCCGATTTCCTGATAGGTCAAATAACGAAAGATCTCGCCGAACCCGTCCAACCTTTTCTCCAGAAGCGCATTGACCGCCTCGAACGTCGAATCGCGCCGGGAAATCCCGGTCCCGCCGTTGACGATTACGGCCTGCACTTCGTGATTCGCCAAATTCGCCGCGATGGTGTTCGTAATGCGGGCCGGCTCGTCCTTGACGATATGGTAGCCGGCCACATCATGGCCGTGTTCCTTCAGGAGATTCATGATCAGCCGTCCGCTGGTATCGTTTTCCTCAGTGCGGGTGTCGCTGCAGGTAATCACCAGGCAACGGACTTTCGTCGGCGCGTGGGCTTTATGCTCGTGATGGGTCTGCTGGTCCATGAGGAAAGATCAGCTCCAGACGGAGTCGGGCTTGAGCGATTGAACCGGTGTACCCTTGCCGATGTGCTCGTCGAGGATGGTCGCGACATCTGCTTCGGTCACCTTGGAATACCAGGTTCCGTCGGGATAGACCACGACCGTCGGGCCCTGTTCGCAGGGTCCCAGGCATGACGAACCGGTGACCAACACCTGCCCCGGCTGAATCCCGCGTTGCATAATGCCCATGTTGAAAGCCATCAATAGTTGGGCCGATCCCTGGCCGCCGCAAGAAGGCTTGGGATGGCCGGGCGGACGGGCGTTTGTACAGACCAGGATATGGTACGTTGGTTTCGGCATGCGTCCTCCTCGTTGAAAGAAACGATGGTGTACGGCGTCCGGCTTTTACCGCGATCGAATCAGAGCCGTATGGATAGGCTTCAGGTCGCGCCGTGCCGGTAGCTGTCTGCGATGGCCATAGATTTGGGGATTATTGCGGCTTGTACGCTTGCCATTGCTCGACGGATTCGTCCGGCAGCTTCCAGTGCTTGATGCCCTTCATAATCCAATCGAGATAGTGTTCCTTGGGTTTGAACTTGCCGATCGGGTTCGCCGCATGGGTGCTGACCAGGATTTTCTCGCCTTCCTCCGTAATGACAGTGACGGGCACATGTCGATAGGCTCCTTGCGGCACATCACCCTCAAACTCGTCCATGATCTTGAGATCCTCGTCGGTGATCTCGAACACGGCTCCCCACACTTTCTCCCCCGGAGACGGAACGACGCTGGCCAGTCCGCATCGCCACTGTGAGGACCATCGGCAGAATTGAATCGTATGGTCCGGCAAATAGGCCTTGAAGAGAAACTTATGCTCCGGTGCGCGGCGTTTGAGCTGCGTGGGATTCAAGTTGTCTGCATAGAAGAAAAATTTCATGGATGTACGAACACCTTCTCCATAAGGACGTGCATAGGACGTGACAGCCGAGCGGGTACTTGTAGCATATCCGGTTGCAGGATTGTCAAGCTGCGAGGAGTTGACTTGATGACATCGCCATGACTATTCTTTCTTCCGGCATTCGCAATGTGGTCCGGCTGCCGGCCTCAGTCGCAAACCATGGGGGTATTCCGCCGCTGTCGCTTCCATTCACGTTCAGGCGCACTCGTTGTCTCTGTCAAAACTTCTTCATTACGCGGTCTTCATTCTCCTGGCCCTCGGCGCGCTGGCATATTGGCTTTCGCGGCCGCCTTCACTCAATCCGCTTACGGATCCCCAAGCCGCCCAGGCGCTGGCGCTGGTGCAGACACATCAAGCGGCCGGGTATCCGACCATTCTCCAGGCATTCAATGAACGAGTTCGCCTTCAGAAGGAGCGCAATTTGGGCGTCCGGCTTGGGGAGTGGCGGGTCCAAAAATTGGAGGGGGACGCGCAGAATCCTGACGGCGAGCGCTACGAAGTGCGCGTCAATCTGCGGGAACAGGGGACTAACCAATGGTTCGAACGGGAATTCATTTGGCACGTCGATTTGGTGAGGAAGCGAATCAATGCCGCCTCGTTACCCGCGGACGGGCTGATGCCGGAAGGGCCGGATTCCCCCCAGGTATCCGAGGTCGCCGGCTCTTTTCCTAGAACGTAGGAGGAATCGCAACCTGTATTGCCTCGCCTTCAATACGCACCTGGCACCGGGTGACCTTGAAATCGGGATTTTCCGGTCGCTCGCCTGTGCGGACATTAAACCTCCATCCATGCCAGGGACAGACAATAAGCTCGCCGCGCAAGGTCCCTTCCCCGAGCGGCCCTCCGGCATGAGGACAGGTGTTATCCAGCGCGTAGACCGTGCCTTGCACATTGCACAGGGCAATGAAGACCCCTTGAACTTCCACGCTCTTGCATGCGCCGGGGGGAACCTCGTCCACCGTTGCCACCGTGATGAAATCGGTCACGGCATCGGCTCTTTTTGGAACGATCGCGTCACAATCGTGTTGCAGTTGGGTAACATTTCAAGGCGTCGCCCCTAACAGCTTGATTTTATTGCGAGCTTGTGGCATAGACTGGAAGCCAGGACGGTGACTTCATCCAAGTTTTGCTATGGTTATATAGTACAACTATAGGAGGACACCCCACCCGCCATGGAAATGACGCTCTTGCTGAACTCGACGTACGAACCGCTTCGTGTGCTGCATTGGCAAAAGGCCATTACCTTACTATGGCAGGGGAAAGTCGAAGTGCTGGAAGTGTACGATCGGGAAATCCACGGCATCTCGCTTTCGATCAAGTTGCCCTCGGTGATGCGGCTTTTGAAGCTTGTCAAATTGAAGGACAGCCACCGAGCGGTAAAATTTTCCAGGATCAATATCTTCACTCGGGACGGATATTCCTGCCAGTACTGCAATCGCCGGTTCAAGACGGAAGAACTGACGTTCGACCATGTGGTGCCGATTGCCAAAGGCGGCCGGAAGACCTGGGAAAACATCGTGACGGCCTGCTGGCGCTGCAACAACCGCAAGAGCGGACGGACTCCGGACGAAGCCGGCATGAGGTTGATCAAGCGTCCGGTGAAGCCGAGATGGAGCCCCGTTGTGACAATCACCATTGGAATCCGCAATACGCCGGAAAGCTGGCGTGATTATCTCTATTGGAACATGGAATTGGACGCGGACCCCGCCGGACCGTAGCCTTCAACTTTCTCTCGCTAGTACACTTTATCAATTGTTATCGAGATATCTCGTCCGCCTGGGAGCGTGGGATTCTTCTCGTATCGCCCTTCCATATCCCCCGGCTGCGGCTGCCCCGCCTGTCCGTCCCGATCCAGTCGCGCAATGACGTCGACCATTCCCCGAAGTTCCGTCCCCTGCATCATGACATCGGCGCTCGTGATCTCAAATTGTACGGGGAATGACGGGTTGTCGATCCGTTTTGCGGCAAGGGGACGAGGCGGACCGGTCGGCCGGCGCACGATGACGAACAGCACATCGGTCGGTTTCACCTGCTCCATAAGGTTCGGCGCGATCAATACCTGTCCGGCGATTGTTCCCGAGCCTCCCTGAGGGTCACAACTGTGGGCAAGGCCGAAATAGGCGGCCAGGGCCGCTAATCCGATGATGCCGCCTGTCATGCTCAACGTTCGGGTCGTATATCCCGCCAAGAGATTCTCCTTTCTTCCTATCCCCAGTTCGTGACAACGTGGGCGATCGGTTCTCTTACGGCTGCAGATCATTGTGCCATCTGCCGCCGCGCCCAGAGCCGGTCGCCGGAAGGTCGGCATTATACAGAGGCCGGCTCAAAATAGGGAGCCGATCGGGTTTACGCTGGAAAAGACGCTGTTGTATGATACAGCCGCGATCACGATGGAGGACCATAATGGCTGCCAATCCGGGATTTCCTATTTCGTTGGATGTCAAAGGATGGCCTGTTCTCGTCATCGGCGGTGATGATGAAGCGGCCGAGAAGACAGTGCGACTGCTTGATGCCGGGGCGAAGGTCACGGCGGTGAGTCCGGTTCTTAATGAAACCATGCGGAAGCTCGCGGCCTCCGCCAAGATCATTCATCGGGGGCGACACTTCCGCGCGACCGATGTCGAGAGCGCCATTCTGGTGCTCAATCTGATGCGGGGCGATCGGGAATTGTCGCAAAGCCTGATGGCATTGTCCCGCGAACAACGATTTCTGCTGTGGTCCGTCGATCAACCAAGCACCTCGAACGTCATCATGCCGGCCGTCGTCGCGTGCGGGCATTTGCGCGTCGCAATCAACACAAGCGGCCAAGCTCCGGCTCTCTCCGGCTTTATCAAAGAGGACCTCGAGAAAGTGTTCGGACCGGATTTTTCCGCGTTTCTCGACTGGCTCGGGGAACTGCGTGAGCGCGCCAAAGCGGATGAACCGGATGCCGAGAAACGGCGTCAGATGCTCCGAGAGGCGTTGGATGGGTTTCATCTCCACGGCAAGATCCAATATCCGAAAGTTTGGCTCGATGAGAGGGCGAAGCAACAGGCTTGATCGGAACTGAATCCACGCCGGTGGGAATCGGCATGGTCCAGGAGGAAAGGACTCGTATGGTATTGCTGGAGTTCAGTATGTCGCCGCTTGGGAAGGGAGAAAGCGTCGGGTCCTACGTGTCCCGATCATTGGAGATTATCGACAAGAGCGGCATCGATTATCGTCTCAATCCCATGGGGACCGTGCTCGAAGGCGAGTGGGAAGAGGTCTTCGACGTGGTCCGGCAGTGCTATCAGCGAATGAAGCGGGACTGTAATCGCATTTCGTGCACCATCAAAGTGGACTACCGGAAGGGTCATAAGGGGCGGCTCGACGGCAAGGTCGCCAGCGTCGAAAAGCGCCTCAAGCGGAAGCTGAAGCGTTGATCAGTCGGCACCCGCCGTGTGCGGTCAGCGCAGGTCATAGCGCAATTCTCCGTCCGTGCGGAATCGCGCGGACAACGAGCCGGAGCCGGTCGCCAAGTCAAGAAGCCGAATCCGGTCGACCTTTCCCCGTAAAGCGCCGCCCTCTATATCTCGGTTCAGACCCGCTTCGAGTTCCCGTCGCATCTCTTCCAGATTCTCTCGAATGGGAATTTTCAGACGCGCCGCCACCTGGGCGCGAACTGCTTCGTGGAGGAGCTGGTCGGCCAAAGCAGTCCAGACGTTCTGTTCAGCCATATCATACTCCACATGGGTGAAGCCGATCGTTTCGGTTGCCTCATCGTACACGGGAGTCCCGCGCAGCTTCACCCGCAATGCGATCACACCCTCCACGTCAATATCGACGCCGGCCTGTTTTCCGAGCGGATAGAGATGAACCCGCCGAATCGCAAAACCGCCGGGGCCGATGCCGAATTCCTTCCCGACGAGCGCCTCCCGCAGTTGTTCATTGGCTGCTTCGTAGGGGACATCGAGATCGAAGAGGACATGGAAGCCCTGCTCCCTATACCGGCCTTCCAGCCCGGGCAGGGGCCTGAGAGGAACCGTCGGTTTCTTACCCATGACGACGCGAGGAGCGGCGATAATCCCAATCTCAGCGAAAAGCGCGCCGTCGGTCGGGACCGATTCGATCGACTGAGTCTGCATCGGCGTCACCACCAGCCACATGGTTCCTTGCTCGTCCAGTTGAATCGGCGCTTGGAGCCTGGCCCATGCAGCGGATAGTTTGGCTTTGAACGACACCCCGTCTCGAATGGTGCGATCCAAAAGAGGAAGCATGGATTCAAGTCGGCTGCGATAGACCTGCGCCATCAATGGCGCGGCGTTGACGCGCTCGGGTCCCAGCAAGCATGGATGCAACGCGTCGACCGATGTGACGCGGCTCGTTGCTCCGAAGGTATAGGCCTGCAGGAACGAGAATCGGCTGCTGAGATTGGCCTTCAAGAGTCCGGACCGAGTGCCGGCGGGATCGATTCCGCATTCCGCTAACTTCGTGAGCGAGCCGTTCGCCTGCTTGCCATATTCGATTGAAAACTGAATCATTGCTCGGGACTCCACTTGACTGCCGCTCAATACGAGTTCGCTGCCGGTGCGCCTGGCCTGGTATTTCATAAAGCCGGTTCCGCCGCCGAGGGGAATCCATTGCTGCGGGCCAAGCCGCTCTGCGTCGTATCCGTCATAGGCGCGATCGAAGAGCGGGCGAAATGCGGCCACCGGGAGCTCCAGACGAAGTCGCAGCGTGGAGGGCTCGATGGAATTCCCGGCGCCGTGGGCAACGGTCTCATTGTACGCAAGCCAGAGAATGGCGATCGTTACAGGCACGAGCAGCATACGCCATCGGGTCGTAAGGGCGATCAGAGTGTTCATGGCATAGGTGTAGGATGAAAGGTGGTGCGTTGCAGAGCCGGGTGGCGCAAAAGACCGCGATAAGAAACAGTCTCGGTCAAAATAACGAGAATCTAAAGTACCTTGAGGGGTTCCTTTTGACGTCCGCGACGAACTCTTCCACTTCTGTGAGGAGTTTGTCGGTGCGGGCATAGAGTTCGTCGCTCGTCACAAGTTTTCCGACCGTGCCCTGGCCCCGCTCGACCTTGTTCAGCAAATTGTCCCCACGGCTGGCGAGGCTCTCTAATTTCATGTAGAGGTGGGGTTCAGTCAGCTTGTTCAAGGTTCCCTTTTCATTATTCAGCTTCTTGACAAGGTCATTGAGCTCCTTTACCGCCTGGGTCGCCCGCGCATAAAGCTCCTGATCGGCGATGAGCTTCCCGGCCGTTCCTTGGCCTTGTTCGATTCTTTCCACCAGAGCCAGGCCTTTCTCCGAGGCGCGATCGAGTTTTTCCAAGATCTGTTTGGACCGATCAAACAACTCCGGATCCGTAACCAATTTGCCCGTGGTGCCTTGTCCTTGGGTCACGGCGATCAGCGCCTGCTGTATTTGCTCCAAGGCCGCATTGACCCGGTCGAAGGTGTTCGAGGCATCGGAAGCGAGGTCGGTGATCTCCGGTCCGGACCGGCCGGTGATGGCCTTGCCGGGCGACAGTTGAGGTTTACTCGGATCGCCTGGCACAATTTCCAGAAATTTGTCGCCCAGGAGTCCTAATGCCTTGATATGGACGGAAGCGTCCTCTCGGATGTGCCGCGCCACATCCGTTTTCACCGTGAAGCGAATGTCCACCAGCGCGGAATCAGCCGCGATGGCGATATTGTGGATATTGCCGATGTCGACGCCGTTCATGCGCACGGGTCCGCCGATCTTCAGCCCTTGCGTATGATCGACCAGCGCGTGAAACGTGGTTTTCCGCGCCACCAATCCCATGCCTTCCTCCAGGCGCAGGATCATCAACACGAGGATAAGGAGGGCGACCACGACCACTATCCCGATCTTCACCTGTGCCCAACCGACCTGAGATCGTCTGGTGATCATGTCGCGGCGCCCCGTTCTTGATTCCAATGAGCGGTCGGCAGGGTAGCCGGATCTAGAAATCCGCGGATGGCCGGATCGGCGCGAGTTGACAGCTCGCCGGGCGCTCCTTGAAATATCACACGGCCTTCGTCGATCATGATGATCCGGTCGGCCACGTGGAAAGCCAGATCCAGGTCATGCGTCACGACGACCTGTGTGACGCCCTTCGTCTTGAGTTGCATCAGAAGGTGGCAGATCGCGTAGGCGTTGATAGGATCCAGCCCGGCTGTCGGTTCATCGTAGAGAATAATCTTGGCTCCGCTCGCCAAAGCACGCGCAATGCCGACACGCTTTCGCATTCCTCCGCTGAGATCGCCCGGCATGTTGTCGATGCTTGCCTCCAATCCTACAAATTGGAGGCTTTGCCGTACGATCGCTTCGATCGCGTCGTCGGACAGGCGGCCCTGTTCATCCAGCCGATAGCCGACATTGTCCCGCACGGAGAGCGAGTCGAACAGCGCCGCTCCTTGGAACACCATGGCCATCTTCTGTCGAATACGGGGGAGTTGACGTTCCGGTAACGCTGAAATCTCTTCGCCGTCTATCGCGACGGAACCATGGTCGGGACGAAAGAGGCCCAGGATTAGGCGAAGGATGGTGGTCTTCCCCGAGCCGCTTCCACCCAGAATGACTTTCGTTTCACCTGCAGGGACGTCAAAAGACACGTCGGCTAGAATACGGCGGTCTCCCAGAGCGAGATCGACTCGGTTTAATGTGATCATTCCGCATCCATCATCATGAGATCGCCATGAATAATTTGGTCAGGAGAAAGTCGGTCGCCAAGATCAGAATCGAAGAGGATACCATCGACTGTGTCGTCGAGACGCCCACTCCTACGGTACCGCCTTTCGTTGAGAACCCTGCGTAGCATCCCACAATGGCGATCAGGAAGCCAAACACCGCAGGCTTCATCAATCCCAGGAGCAAATCACGCCCCCTCAGCGCCTCAAATCCCCAGGTCCAATAAAAATAGGAGTCGATTGCGAGATAAAAGCGCGCCACGAGCCACCCGCCGAACATGGCGAAGCCGTCTGTGATGATTGTCAAGAGCGGAATCATCAAGAGACAGGCGATGAGGCGGCTCGTCGCCAAATTATGGATGGGGTCGGTGCCTTCCGCCCGAAGCGCGTCGATCTGCTCGGTGACCGTCATCGACGCCAATTCCGACGCGATGCCCGTTCCCACGCGGCCCGCGATCATGAGCGCGGCCAACACCGGGCCCAGCTCCCGCACGACCGACGTGCTGATCAGCCTCGACACATAGATGGTGGCGCCATAGGGTTCGAGCTGGACCGCTCCTTGAAGCGCCAGCACCATCCCGGTAAACATTCCGGTCAAGACCACGATGAACAGTGATCCGACGCCGATACGGTCCATTTGCAGGATGATTTCACGTACCTGGAACGGACGGCGAAAGATATTGGCAACCGTCCGCCAGGACAGCAATGTGAATTCCTGCACGACGAGGAGATAGCCGATAACCGTATGCTTCAAATTGAAGACAGCGGTAGTCATAGGGATCAATCTGATTCCAGGGACTACGAGTAGAGAATCTATAAGTCGATCGGGCTCATTATAGGGAAGAACAAGGTTCTGAACAACGCAGGATGGTGCTATTGAGGGGAGGGTGCCGAGCTGTCGCTGTAGAGTCGCGGGACTCGTCGTCCGATTGAACAGAGAACTTCATAAGGTATTGTATCCAGCAGCCCTGCGATCTCGGATGCCGTGACTGCGACGGATCCTTGCCGTCCGATCAAGACCGCCTCGTCTCCCGGCTCGGCTTCCGGCGCATCCGTCACATCGACCATGGTCATGTCCATGCAGACGCGCCCGACAATGGGCAGGCGGCGGCCGTGAATGAGAACGTGTCCTCTGTTGGACAACCGGCGGCTGTATCCGTCGCCGTAGCCGACCGGAAGGATGGCGACCCGGGATGCTCGCGGTGCGATGAAGGTCCGATTGTAGCTGATGCATCCCCCCCGCGGGATCGAGCGAATCAATGCAATGGTGCTGTGCCAGGTGAGGACGGGCCGTAGATCCATGGCCGATGACTCATGCGGCAGCGTGTGGTAGCCGTATAACATGATGCCGGGACGCACCATGGAGAAGTGCGTGGCCGGATGCATGAGGATGCCGGCGCTGTTTGCCATATGGACGACCGGCAATTTTCTGCCGAAGGTCGCCGCTTTATCGAGCGCGCTGTGAAAACGTTCGAGTTGTAGGTCGGTATAGGAGCGGTCCGGATTGTCCGCATCGGCAAGATGCGTCATCAGCCCGTCGAGCGCCAGCGTTCGGTCCAGGTCGGCCAGTTCGAAGAGTGCCGGCAGTTGCTCCGGTTCAAGGCCCAGGCGGCCCATGCCGGTATCGATCTTTACGTGAATCGGATAAGGAGCCGCGGCCTGCGGAACCTGTGCGGCAAGCTCACGGGCCATGCGGAGATCATAGATGACCGGGATGAGTCGGTGGGCCACCAACGCCGGAATTTCCGACGGAAGGAGCGGCCCGAGGACGGCAACAGGATGGGTGATGCCGGCTTCGCGCAACTCGGCTCCTTCCTCCACAGACGCCACTCCGAACCGGCGTACGCCTGCTTGCACCAGCCTTTTGGTAATCGCGACCGAGCCATGCCCATAGGCGTTCGCTTTGACGATGGCCAGGATATCGCATCCCTCGCGGACGCACCGTCTGGTCTGGATGAGATTATGGACGAGGTTGCCGAGCTCAATTCGAGCGGAGGTGGGTGGGCAGGGCGATGAAGGTGACACGCCGTAATAAATCGAAACGGACCCGGGCTATACTTCGAGAATCTCGCTTTCCTTCTTTTTTAGCACGTCATCGATTTTCTGTACATATTGATCCGTTAATTTTTGAATCTCCGTTTCCGACTTGCGCAACTCGTCTTCCGTCAGCGTCGCATCTTTTTGCAGCTTCTTGAGCTCCTCATTGCCCTCGCGTCGAAAGCCGCGAACCTGCACTTTCACTTCCTCGCCGTGCTTCTTGCAGACCTTGATGAGTTCCCTGCGTCGCTCTTCAGTAAGCGGAGGAAGCGGGACGCGAATCAACTTCCCGTCGTTCGAGGGAGTCAATCCGAGATCGGAAGTTTGGATGGCCTTCTCGATCTCCCGGATCATCTTCGGCTCCCACGGTTGGATCGTGATCAGGCGGCTTTCCGGAATGGCGATATTGGCCACCTGCTTCAGCGGCGTGAGAGTCCCATAATAATCGACCTTAATGCTATCCAGGAGCGCGACCGAAGCGCGGCCCGTCCGCATACCGGCCAGGTCACGTTTCAAGTGTTCGAGGGCGTGCTCCATTTTCTCCGTGATTTTCTGTTTGACTGCCGGTGCCGTTGACATGGCGGCTCTCCTCAGCGGCTTCCCACCGTGACCAGGGTCCCGATCGACTCGCCGCGAACGACTCGTTCAAAATTTCCTTTTTCCTTGAGGTTGAACACGATCAATGGAAGCTGGTTGTCCATGCAGAGGCTGACGGCGGTCGAATCCATGACCTTCAAGTTCTGATTCAAAATGGCCATAAATGGAATGTCCGTATATTTCTTGGCATCGGCGTTCTTCAGCGGGTCACTGTCGTAAATCCCGTCCACCTTCGTCCCCTTCATGATGACTTCTGCGCCGATTTCCATGGCGCGCAGCGCCGCTGCCGTATCGGTGGAGAAATAGGGATTGCCGGTCCCTCCGGCAAAAATCACAACCCGGTTCTTTTCTAAATGTCGTATCGCCCGCCTGCGGATATAGCCCTCCGCGAGTTGGCGCATCTCAATCGCGGATTGGACGCGCGTACTGGTTCCCTTGCGCTCAAGGGCGTTTTGCAGGGCCAGCGCGTTCAATACCGTCGCCAGCATGCCCATATAATCGGCCGATGCCCGCTCCATGCCTGAGGCGCTGGCTGCGATCCCGCGGAAGATATTGCCGCCGCCGATCACCACCGCCACCTGAACGCCCATTGTGACGACGGAGGCGATTTCGTCGGCCAGTCCCTCAAGGATCGAGGGTTGGATGCCGTATCCCTGCTCACCGGCCAACATTTCTCCGCTGACTTTCAGCAGGATGCGCCGGTACCTGGCAGAGTTCATGCCTGGCCCAATTGATAGCGGGTAAATCGACGGACGATCATATTTTCGCCGATTTTGGCGATCTTCTGCGCCAATAAGTCTTTGACCGTGACGGAAGGATCTTTAACAAACGCCTGCTCCAGCAGGCAGTTTTCCTGATAGTACTTGTCGAGCTTTCCATCGACGATTTTCGGCCAGGCCGCGGGAGGCTTTCCCATTTCTTTCGCCTGCGCTTCGTAAATGCTCTTTTCCTTGGCGATCGTGTCGGCAGGCACATCCTCCCGTCTCACGTAGGAGGGACTTGATGCGGCGACTTGAAGCGCCAGGTCATTGACGAAGGCTTTGAACTCCTCGTTCCTCGCGACAAAATCAGTCTCGCAATTCACCTCGATCAATACGCCGATCTTGCCGCCGGCGTGGATATAGGCGTGGATCAACCCTTGATTCGTCTCCCGTCCCGCTTTTTTCTGTGCCGCAGCAAGGCCTTTCTGCCTGAGATAATCGATAGCTTTATCTATACTGTTTCCGGTTTCGGACAGGGCTTTCTGACAATCCAGAATCCCGGCTCCGGTTTTTTCGCGCAGTTCTTTCACATAGTCGCTCAGACTTGCCATACGTTCTCCACGGTATTTATGTAAGCGATGCTAAAATTGGCCGGCGATTACGGCGTCGGCACGCTCTCCAAGCTCATGCTCGGTTGTTTCTGGCCCGCAGGAGCGCTCGCCGCAAACTCGTTTTCTTCTCGTTGAGTCCTGAGGTGGGCGCCTTCGAGACAGGCATCCGCGATGTGAGAAATGATGAGCTTGATGGAGCGAATGGCGTCATCATTGCCGGGAATCGGATACTGAATATTGTCGGGATCGCAGTTGCTGTCGACGATGGCGATGACCGGGATTTCCAACCGGTTTGCTTCCAGCACCGCGATATGTTCGATGCGGGTATCCAACACAAACACAGCGCCGGGAAGAGCGCGCATGTTGCGGATCCCGGACAGATTTTTCTGAAGCTTAACGACTTCTTTTTGCATCTGGCCCAGCTCTTTTTTCGTGAGCCCCTGGTGGGAAGGATCGGCCAGCGTGGCTTCCATCTTTTTCATTTTGTCGATGCTGCGCCGGATCGTCTGAAAATTGGTCAACATCCCGCCGAGCCATCGTTGGTTGACGAAGAACATATTCGCCCGCTTTGCTTCTTCTTCGAGAATTTCGGCCGCCTGGCGCTTGGTTCCCACGAAAAGGACGGAGTCTCCGCCTGCCACGGTGTCACGGGCGAAGGCATAGGCTTGCTCGAGACGTTCGACGGTCTGCTGGAGATCGATGATGTAGACGCCATTACGCTCTCCGAACAGGAATCGCTTCATCTTCGGATTCCACCGGTTCGTTTGATGGCCGAAATGGACTCCCGCTTCCAATAATTCCTTGATGGTGACAACTCCCATACCTTCACCTCCCTCCGAAGCCTGCAGAGCGCTCGACAAAACGGCCGGCGAGGGGATATCCCCTTATTCTCAGGCTACGCAGCGTGCGCGTCACGCTGGTGTGGATTTAAATAAAAAACCCCTGAATCCAGGGGTCAAGAGTCCGCCGAGGAGCCCATATGGCACCGCGTCGGTGAAACGATGGAACGCTAGCATACTCGATATGAAGTTGCAAGGTGGATTCCCGCGTAGGTGAGCGATCAAGACCGATAGCTGGCATTGATTCTCACGTAGTCCAGGGAAAGATCCGTCGTCCATATTTGGGAGGTCCCCGTCCCCAAACCAAGGTCCACGCGGATCGCGAACTCCTTGCGACGAAAGACATCGGTCAATCGCTGTTCTGCCGGCAAACCCAGGCCTTGACCATCCTTCACCATTAAGACTTTGTCAAAGCGAAGGCTTATTCGGGATGGATCAATCCGCACCCCGGCTCGACCGATGGCGGCCATGATCCGGCCCCAATTGGCGTCCTCTCCGAAGAATGCCGTCTTGACGAGGCTGGAGGTGGCGATCGCATCGGCCACTTGCCGGGCGGCCCGCGCGTTTGCCGCACCGGCGACGGAGATCTTCACCACCTTGGTCACACCTTCTCCGTCCCGGCAGACTTTCAATGCCAATGCATGACAGAGCACGCTCAACATATCTTGAAATTGTCGCAGGGCGGCGGACCCGGCTTCAATGAGCCGGTTCCCGGCCATGCCGTTCGACAAACACAGAATCGTGTCGTTGGTGCTGGTGTCTCCGTCGACGCTAATGGAATTGAACGAGCACGCGGCCGCTGCCTTCAAGGATTGCTGCAACGCTTGGCGCGTAATCGATGCATCCGTGCTCAGGTAGGCCAGCATGGTGGCCATGTCCGGATGGATCATACCCGACCCTTTCACCATGCCGCCGATGGTCACGGTCCGGCCTCCGATACGGGACCGAACGGCCGCCTGCTTTGGGCCGAGATCGGTGGTCATGATGGCGCGAGCAGCCTCGAGTCCGCCTGCGCGGCGAACCCGCTGGAGGAGCTTCGGCACGGCCGTTTCGATTCGTTCGATAGGGAGTCGTTGCCCGATGACTCCCGTCGATCCGACAAAGATTTTGTGCGGCAGCGTGTCCAGGTGCCGGGCGACGGTCAAGGACATGGTTTCCGCGGCCAGAAGACCCTCCGACCCTGTGCAGGCATTGGCATTGCCGCTGTTCACAATAACGGCGCGCGCCAACCCCCTTCGCAGGTAGGCCTGGTCTAATAACACCGGGGCGGCCGCCACCCGGTTAGTCGTGAACAGACCTGCTACCGGACCTTCCCGCTCGGAGAGAATCAGCGCCAGGTCGAGCTGGTGATTTTTCTTGATACCGCAATGAACGCCTCCCGCCCGGTATCCTAAAGGCGAGGTGATACCGCCTGCGATTGTGTCCATCAGACTCCTTGCGCAGCAGAGTGGAAATTCAATCGACGAGAAGGTCGGACTTCAAGGATAGGCCGCCGGTGCCGTCAGGCCTGTGTCTTCGGGATAGCCCAGCATGAGGTTCATTGCCTGAATCGCCTGACCGGCGGCGCCCTTAATCAGATTGTCCAGTGCAGCGACGGTGATGATCCAGCCGGACCTCGCATCCACATGGATTGCCAGATCGCAAAAGTTCGAGCCTCTGACGTGACGCGGATTCGGCATGACATCCTCGAAGATACGGACAAACGCAGAATCCTTATAGAAATCCTGGTAGAGCGCTCGGAGCGCGCGCAGATCGGTCATCGGACCCTTCATGCGGCTATAGGCTGTGCTCAGGATGCCGCGATTCATCGGCACGAGGTGCGGCGTGAATGTCACGGTCAGGGTCGCCTGGCCGGCTGATCCCTGATCTGATTCATGTTGTCCGCTCACATGGTTCAGTTCCTGCTCGATTTCCGCGATATGGCGATGAACGCCGATCTTGTAAGGTTCAAGTGATTCATGTGCTTCCGGAAAATGATAGGGCAGGGCGGGACTTCTGCCGGCCCCCGAAATTCCAGATTTGGCGTCAATGACGATCGTATCCGGGACGATGAGTCCATGCGCCGCAAGGGGCGCCAGCTGCAAAATAGCCGCGGTCGGATAGCATCCGGGCGAGGCGACCAATTGGGCCTGTGCGATCGCCGCCCGATGCAGTTCAGGGAGTCCGTACACGGCACGTTTGAGCAGATCGGGATGAGTATGCGCCGCCTGGTACCAGTGTTCGAAGACGCGGGGATCTTTGAGGCGGTAA
Source organism: Nitrospiraceae bacterium (assembly GCA_035698625.1). Lineage (GTDB taxonomy): Bacteria > Nitrospirota > Nitrospiria > Nitrospirales > Nitrospiraceae > DASSBQ01. The sequence continues at coordinate 11,657 of DASSBQ010000160.1, read as the reverse complement.
TCCGCGCTCAGATCGATCACCTTAGTCCCGGCCGGCAAGCAACCGGCAACCGGCGCCATTGACTTGGTATGGGGCAAAGCCAGGAATACCACATCCGCCTGTTTCGATAGGGCATCCGGCGCCAGGGCTTCGAAGGTGAGCGGCACGGTGTTTCGAAGATGAGGGAATAAGGAGCCCACAGAGGATCCGGACGATTTCTCGGATGTGACGGCTGTCAATTTCACACGGGGATGCTGTGCAAGCAGACGAACCAATTCGATGCCCGTATATCCGCTTGCCCCGGCGACTGCAACCCGGGCGACTGTCATGGGACTACCTCCTGCAGGCGATACCGCTCGGCCGCGGTCTGTACATTGAACAGACAAAAAAGGGAAGGCTGGACGCCTTCCCTTTGTTCATGCCGCCGGCTGCAAGCGCGTCATCGCTTGGAATATTGGAATCGCTTGCGCGCCCCCTTTTGACCGTACTTCTTCCGTTCCTTCACGCGGGAATCGCGAGTGAGTAGGCCTTCCTTCTTGAGCGGACCGCGAAAGGCGGGGCTCAGAACGACGAGAGCCTTGGCAATCGCGTGTCTCAGCGCGCCGGCTTGTCCCGTAGGACCGCCGCCATATACGGTAGCGCGGATGGAATACTTTCCTGCGACGCCGGCCAGTTCGAGCGGAAACTGGATAATGGTCCGTAGAGTCGGACGCGGAAACATCTTCTCAATCGGCTTTTCGTTGACGACAATATCGCCCGCGCCTGCCGAAACCCAGGCGCGCGCAATCGCGCTCTTCCTTTTTCCGGTTGCATACTGAGTCATTGCTGCCATACGCGGCGGCCTCCTTCACTAACGGTAGAGTAAACGTTCACAAAGAAAGTGTTTGGGGTTGCTGAGCCTGATGAGGATGTGCGGTTCCTGCATAGACGCGCAGCTTCTTTGCCATGTGTTTGCCCAAGGGCGTCTTCGGAAGCATGCCCTGTATTGCCCGAGTCAATAATTGGGTCGGTTTCCTGTCGTGGATGTGTTGGGCCGTCAATGTCTTAAGGCCACCCGGATATCCGCTGTGACGCGAATATGTTTTAGTCGCCATTTTATCGCCGGTCAGGCGGATCTTCTCCGCATTGATGATCACAATATGGTCACCGGTATCGACATGCGGGGTAAACGTCGGTTTATGTTTTCCCCGCAGCACGGTCGCTACACGGGCGGCCAAGCGTCCCAGCGTTTTTCCTTCAGCATCAATCAGATACCATTTCCGTTGCACTGCAGCGGGTTTTTCCAGATAGGTCTTCATGAGGTATGCGACTCCTGATCTATGAACGAGCGCATTCTTCCTGCTCGTGTTCTACGTTTCGATATTCTTAGTCTCGAGTTTCGTGACCCATGCGTCGAGATTCGACGCGGTGCGTCGATTCAACACGTCGCGAGTCACGTAGATGGGACAGTGCGAGCGCAGCGCCAGCGCAATGGCATCGCTGGGTCTGGCATCGAGCGTGCGGTCAACCCCTTTAGAGGTAGAGGCGACATGGATCGCCGCATAATAGGTGCTGCTCTTTACGTCGGTCACCACGACCCGTTGAATCTTCACGTCCAGGTGCTCGGCAAAACTCCGGATCAGATCATGGCTCATGGGTCTGGGGGTCACGACGTGTTCCATGGCAAGGCGAATCGCGTTCCCTTCCGCGGCCCCGACCCAAATCGGCAAGGTCTCGCTCCCGTCATCGTTCTTCAACACCACGATCCTCGTATCTGTGTTGCTGTCTTCGAGGACTTGTTTGACCTTGAGTTCAACCAGATCGGCGGCAGGGGCGTGGCTTGACGTCATGTCAGCTGTCCAGTTTCCCGAAATCTTCGGGCTTCAGGTTCTCCAGCCATTGCTCCAACTCTTCGGAAGACTGCTTCTTGATCACCGATTCGCTGGCAAAAATAGGCGCGCTGGAGCGCAAGGCCAAGGCGATCGCATCGCTCGGTCTGGAGTCTATCGTGTATTCCGAATCCTCGTACGTCAGGTGAATCTTTGCATAATAGGTGTTGTCGTTCAGATCCGTAATCACCACGCTGATGATTTTGGCGTCGAAGACATCCAGGAATGATTTCATCAAGTCATGTGTCATGGGGCGGGGCGCCGTCACGCTTTCCAGGGCCAGCCCAATGGCGCTGGCTTCTGACTTTCCCACCCAAATCGGCAGCATGTCCGAATTGTCTTCATCGCGCAGCACGACGATATAGGCATTGTTGTAGGGGTCAAAAATAAGCCCCTTCACCCGCATTTGCGTAATCATGGCGGGACGATACTCGTAGAAGTTGTCCACGTGAGCGCAAGAATAAAGGGCAATCTAGCACTTCCGAAATCGACGTGTCAACGAAGTGCATGGCTAAACCCGCATGCGCGCACGTCAGGATCTAGTAGCCGGTAAAAAATGACCACAGTTCGCAAGAGCCAGATAGCGGAACCACCCGGCGGTTCGTTCCGGGCGATACGCATCCCGCGAATTCAGCATGCCCACATGCTCAGCGGAAGGAAGATGGAGGTTGAGCGTGGATCGGCTTTGCCGGCTTAGCCGCTGGGAGGCCGGTAGTTCTGATCGAGCTTCGCAGTGTCAGCAGCCTCTTCTCCTCCGAGCTTCAGAAATGCCTTCATTTGCTTTCTAACCAGATCACGTCCGCTCTCGTCCCCCAAGTTAATCTGGTATTCATTGATCACCATGACCCGCATGCCTTCCCACTTTTTCCAGCAGGCTTGACAGACCTTGGCTTTCACCTCGGATTCCAATTTCCCGAGAAAAAGCATGTCGGTGATCGCTTCACCCTTTTGACCGCATGTGACACACTCCACTTCTGTCATCTGGCGCCTCCAATATCAAACGAATGAGCCAGCATCTTAGCACTTGCCTCGGCGCCATGAAAGAGGAGCAGGCGCATTGACGGTCTAGTCCCGTCGTGCTAGAAGGACTCCCTTCTTTCTTTACACAGCACAGGATGGCCCGGATGGCGGAACTGGCAGACGCGCCGGACTCAAAATCCGGTTCTCGCAAGAGAGTGGGAGTTCGACCCTCCCTCCGGGCACCACGTCAAGTTGTATAGCCTTGCGGGCATGTCGGCATGGTTCGAATGCGATACTTCTCATCTCTCCATATCCATCTTGCTGAATATCTTGCCGAGTCCGACGGGCTTCCCTCTTGACATGATAGGGGCATTGGCCTATAGTTCCGCCGTCTTGGATTATGCATTACTTTTATGATGGTTATGGTCACGGTCCATTTCTCGTTCATCATCAAAACTTATCAATTACAACTCACTAAGGAGGCAGCACATGCGTAACGTGTTGGCACTTGGAGCTGCAGTACTTTTCATCGGCTCCGTGGGGGTGGCTGGCGCCCAAGAGCGTTTGCCGCAGTCGTCATCCGGGTCCGGATTCGGCGTGGGAGCCGGCGTGGGAGATGTGTCGGGAAGTTCGGGACGTACTCAGGCCTTCGACCGGAACGCCTTTATCGATAGATTGGGACAGGCAGAGACGGTGTTCGGCCGTGTTCTCGCGATCGATGTGCCTGGTCATAAAATGCACCTTGAAACCGGTGGTAGCTCGCACGATGAAGGTCGGGCAGGAACCGGCGCCATGTCTTCCTTGACTCTTTATTTTGACAACCAGACTAATATGGACCAGATCAAGGTTTTGAACGCCGGCGACGATATTTCTGTTCAGGTCGTTGAGGCGCCGAACGCGAATGCACAGCAGGGGGTTTACGGAACCGGTCGAAAACTCGTTCGTGAAGTCTATCTGTTCCGTGGTAACGAAAAGCTGGCGGGCTTCGGCGGTCTCGGGCAGCGACCGAATCCTGAAACCGAGCGAGGAATCATCACGAATAACGGCAGCGCCACGGGCGCGATCGTCGGATCCGTTCTTCCGGGAGCGGTGACGTCAGGCGTGGTGACGACCACCGTCGGCGAGTTCACCGGTGCGGCTCCGTGCTGGAACTGTGAGCCACAGCCGGGATGGGGTTACCAGACTATCGCTCCGGAAACCAAGATGCAGAATAAATCTGATTATGGAGCGGATGCTCAGAAGCCGAATCTCGTGAAGGGCGCTAACTAGTCCATCACGTCGTAGTACGGAAAGGGGCGCTTCCTTCTGGAAGCGCCCCTTTTTTATGCCGGTTTTCATATGGCCGCCCTTGTGATGTACGGTTTCGTTTGTTAGCATTCTTTTCGAACTGGGATTCTATGTCGCAATCACCTACAGTCGGCAACACAGCAGATGAGGAATTGGATTTGCGTGGGGTGATTTGTCCCTATAATTTTGTCAAAACCAAGCTTAAGCTTGAGACGATGCTGCCTGGTCAAGTGCTGTCTGTCTTGCTGGATGCCGGCGAGCCGATCAAAAACGTTCCAAGGAGCGTAAGCGACGACGGACATACCGTTCTCTCCCAAGAGCGTGTCGAGCAATCCTATCGTGTCAGGATTCGCAAGCACGATGCCTCCTGAAGTGACTTCCTCTGCCTTGTCATCGCCCGGCTACGACCAGGGTGACGTCCGTATCCGGATAGTCCAATGGATACTTGCCGAGAAGATTCCTGATCTTGCCGCGCAAAAGGCGTTCGGTGGGTTTGGTGAGATCCACCGCAATCAGCGTATCCCGGTTACCTAGGACCTTTTCAGCGAGCATCAGGATCTTCCGCAGCCTCTCGGGCCACACGAAAAATATACTCGTGCCGCCGTGAGTTTTGATCGACCTCAGAAGGCGCTTGCCGCCTGTTTCCGCGGCGGGAAAACGACCATGGAAGCACAAGGTATCGCCGGACATCCCGGCGACCGCCAACGCGGCGGTCAGCGCGGAGGGTCCGGGCACCGAGACGATAGGGATTCTTGCCCGATGAGCACGGGCCACTAACCTGAACCCTGGATCATAGAGGCAGGGGGTTCCGCCATTGGAAACCAGCATCACCGTGCTTCCGGTCCTGAGGTGATGCATCAGGATCGGTATTTTGCTCGGCGCGTTGCGACGGTCGTACGTGGTGATCAATGCGCGAATTCGGTGGCGGCGTAGAAGTGCCTGGGTTTGTTGCGGCTCCTTCGTCGCGACTACGTCGGCTTGGCGAAGCAGGCGAAGAGCCCGCAAGGTGATATCTTCGGGATTTCCGATCGGGAGGCCGACAATATAGAGCGTTCCCGGTGAGAGCTTTCCTTGACTCCGTTCTCCCGCCACCGATATAATTTCCTCTTTCAAAAATCTGGATTTTTTTCTTGAATTTTGCGAGGATAGGAAGGCATGTCTTCGATTTTCTTCATGGTCACGATGGGGCTCTACTTCGTGAGCACCGTCGGTTTTCTGGCCTACCTTCTTCGCCGCGTTGACACTTTATCGAAAATCTCCCTGGCAACGACCGGAGTCGGATTTGTGACGCATACCATCGCGCTGGTCTTGCGCATGGTAGGAACGGATCGGTCGGTCTTTCCCTCTTTTCACGAAGCGTTGTCGTTTTTCTCTTGGATGCTGATTTTGGTGTTTCTCGCCGTCGAATTCCGGCGACAGATTCATGTCTTCGGATCGTTCATCGTGCCCCTTGCTCTTGTCTCACTCGTCTCGGCCGCGGCGGTTCCTTCCGACAACGTGGCGACGCTCCAGCCGGTTTTCAAGACGCTCTGGGTGCATGTCGCGTTGAGCATGTTGGGAACAGTCGGGTTTGCCGTGGCCTTTGTGGCCGGTCTCATGTACCTGATTCAGGACGGATTACTCAAGTCGAAGCGATTCAACGTACTGTACGCCAAGTTGCCCGCGCTGGATTATCTGGATCATCTCAATCAACAGGCGATGATTCTTGGGTTTCCATTGCTCACATTGGGAATCATCACGGGCGCCTTTTCGGCGGAGATCGTGCGGGGTTCGTATGTCAGTTGGAACCCAGAACAGACCTGGGCAGTCGTGACCTGGGTGTTTTATTTCGTCGTGCTGATGGGGCGGTTGACCGTTGGATGGAGAGCCAAGCGCGCGGCTTATTTGACAATTATCGGATTCGCCGGCGTTATTCTTACGTTCGTGGGAGTTGTCTTAAAAGGCCACGGAGTGGATTCCTGACATGCATATCATCGTGGTGGGAATCAGCCATAAGACCGCGCCGGTTGACATCAGAGAGCGGCTGGCGGTGCCGGAGAGCCGGCTGGGTGAAGCCTTGACCCGTCTCTGTTCCTATCCCGGCGTCAGGGAAGGGTTGCTGCTTTCGACCTGCAATCGGGTGGAGGTCTACGCCGTCGTCGACGAACTCGAACATGGATACGGCCAGGTGCAGGAATTTCTGGCCGACACGCATTTATCCCTTTCCTCGGAACAGTTGACGCCGCATCTCTATTGGCATGCCGGCGACCGGGCCATCACGCACCTGTTCCGTGTGGCATCCAGCCTTGATTCCATGATCGTCGGCGAATCCCAGATCTTGGCCCAGTTGAAAGACGCATTCGAAGTCGCGCTGAGCCACAAGAGATCCGGGCTGCTTTTGAACAAGATCATCAAGAAAGCGATTTCGGTCGCCAAGCGTGTCCGTACCGAGACGAAGATCGCCGAAACGGCCGTATCCGTCAGTTATGCGGCCGTCGAGTTGGCCAAGAAAATCTTCTCCAATTTGAATGATCAGACGGTCCTGCTGGTCGGTGCAGGGGAGATGGCGAAATTGGCTGCCCGCCACCTGATCGGCAACGGTGTGCGACAAGTTCGGATTACGACCAGAAATTCGCACCATGCCATCGAACTGGCGCAACGGTTCAACGGGACACCGGTTTCGTTTGAAGAATACAAGGCGGAACTGGCCTCCGCAGATATCGTGCTCGTTTCCACGGGCGCGGCTCATTATCTGATCGGAGCGGAAGATGTGCAGCGGGCGGTGAGGCAACGAATGAATCGCCCTATTTTTCTCATCGATATTTCCGTGCCGAGAAATATCGATCCGGCCGTTCGCCATATCGACAATGCGTTCTTGTTCGATATCGATGATCTGCAACTTCGGGTGGAGCAGAACCGGGAAGAGCGTCTTCAGGAAGCGGAGAAGGCGGAACAGATGGTGCACGGGGAAGTGGGCGTGCTTCGCCAATGGTTGAAATCGCTCGAGGTCACCCCCACCATCGTTGCGCTGCGCAATCGTACCGATGACATCAAGCGGGTCGAACTGGAAAAGGCCTTTGCCCGATTGAATCACCTTTCGGAAGACGACCGTCGGGCCGTCGAATCAATGGCCTCAGCCATTATCAACAAGTTGGTCCATGGGACAATGGTCACATTGAAAGCGGAAGCCAGCGGTTCAGGCGGCGCGGCGTTCGTGGAGGCAGCCCGGCGGTTTTTCAGCCTCGAAGATAACGGGCCGGCATCCGACGCTTCGGGATCGGAGTGTTGCGATTCATCCGCGTATGTGGAATCGGACCTTCCGGCATCTCCGCCGGAGCCGCGGTCGCCTGCCGGCTCTCAAAAAAAAGCGAAGGAGCCGGGACGTGTCGGCTGAGCGACGCAAGGATTCATTAAAGGAGCCCGTCCTGCGAAGCGGACTCCGGTGGAAACTCCGCATATCCCAGCCGGCCATACCACGGGGCTCATGGGACAGATAGCAGGGCGCCGTTCCTCGCTCATTCTCGGAACACGCGGCAGCAGGCTGGCCATGCAGCAAAGCGAGTGGGTGCGGACCCGCCTGCAAGAACTGGATCCCGACATTACGATCTCACTGCAGCGCATCCATACCTCCGGCGATAAGATCCTTGACGTTCCGTTGGCCAAGGTGGGAGGAAAAGGTCTGTTCGTCAAGGAGATCGAAGATGCATTGCTTCGCGGTGAGATCGATTTGGCCGTCCATAGCATGAAAGACGTCCCGACCGTCCTCCCCGCCGCACTGGACATTCTCTGTGTGCCGATGCGTGAAGATCCGCGTGATGCCTTGATCAGTCGGGAAGGTCTCCGCTTCACGGATTTACAGCCGGGGGCTCGTATAGGAACCAGCAGCCTTCGCAGGCAGGCTCAGCTGCTGTATCGACGCCCTGACCTCACCATCGACATGCTTCGCGGGAATTTGGATACGCGTCTGAGAAAATTACGCGAGGGTCAGTTCGAGGCCATTGTGCTGGCTGCGGCCGGACTGAGACGATTAGGTTGGAGCGAGCAGATTACCGAGTATCTTGAGCCCGACATTAGTCTTCCGGCAATCGGACAAGGAGCGCTGGCGATCGAAGGACGCCGCGATGACGAGCAGGTGCGGGCATTGGTGAACATGATGAATCATGCTCCGACATGGACGACTGTTCGAGCGGAGCGCGCTCTCTTGCATCGACTGGAGGGGGGCTGCCAAGTCCCTATCGCCGCGCATGCTGTGCTGAACGGAGACGCGCTGCGGCTTGACGGGCTCATCGCGGGCGTCGACGGAATACGGGTGGTACGAGACCATGTCGAGGGTCCGGCTTCTCAACCGGACGCATTGGGTGTCCGGCTTGCCGAACGGTTGCTTGCGCAGGGCGGAGCCGTCATCTTGAAGGAAATCTACGGTCGGGCATGACCAGGATGGGACGAGAGTCGGGCAGAGTCTATCTTGTGGGAGCCGGTCCCGGCGATCCGAAGTTACTGACGCTTCGAGGGAAGGAATGCCTTGAGCAGGCCGATGTGGTTCTGTACGATTACCTCGCCAATCCGGTTCTGCTCGACTACGCCCCGCCTCAAGCCGACCGTATTTACGTGGGCCGTCGCGGCCGAGGCCAGTACGGCAACCAGTCGGATATCAACCGATTGATCGTCGAACATGCGCGCGCGGGACGCGTCGTGGTTCGACTCAAGGGAGGCGACCCGTTTGTCTTTGGACGCGGAGGAGAAGAGGCTGAAGCCGTCGCGGCGGCCGGCCTCGTTTTTGAAGTGGTGCCGGGGGTGACGGCCGCAATCGCAGTGCCGGCTTACGCCGGTATTCCCGTCACGCATCGCACGCTCGCCTCGACGTTGACCATCGTGACGGGGCACGAAGACGCGGCCAAGGGAGAAAGTGTGCTGGAATGGCCTCGATTGGCGACGGCTCAGGGCACGCTCGTTTTCCTCATGGGAATGACGAATCTACCCTATATCGTCGGCCGGCTGATAGCTGAAGGAAAAGGGGCGACCACGCCGGCCGCCGTGATCCGGTGGGGCACCCGCGCGACGCAGCGGACGATCGTGGGGACGCTTGCCGATATCGAAGAGAAGGCAAGGCATGCGCGAATGGAGCCGCCGACCGTCATTGTCATCGGAGACGTGGTGCGCTTGAGAGGGGAGCTCAATTGGTTTGAACAACGGCCCTTATTCGGCCGCCGGATTTTGGTGACGCGGGCCAAGGGACAAGCGGCGGAATTCGCCGACCTCATCGCCGCCTTGGGGGGGGAGCCGATCGTCTGCCCGACCATTCAGATTGCGCCGCCGGAGACATGGGACCCCGTCGATCGCGCGATCCGCAGCCTGTCACAGTATCGGTGGCTGATTTTTACCAGCCTGAACGGTGTCGGTCCTTTTATGGAGCGGGTGCGGTCCCAGGGATATGATGCGCGCCTTCTGGCCGGCATACGGCTTTGTTGTATTGGGCCGCGCACGGCTCGAGAATTAGCTCAATATGGTCTGCAGGCCGACCTGATTCCTGCCGAATACCAGGCCGAAGGCGTTATTGAGGCGCTGGTCGGTCACGGCCTGCAGGATCAGCGGATTCTGATCCCACGCGCCCGCGTGGCTCGGGAGATCTTGCCGGATCAATTGCGCGCCGCAGGAGCGGTTGTGGATGTCGTACCCGTGTATCAAACCGTTCGTCCGAATGTTGAGACGGCTCGCCTCTCGGAACTGTTCGCGGACCGGGGGATCGATATGATCACGTTTACGAGCTCGTCCACCGTAACCAATTTTGTCGAGCTCTTTGGAGGCCGCGAATCGATGCGCCATGTCATCGGCGAGACGCAGATCGCCTGCATCGGACCGATCACGGCCGGCACGGCACATGAGTATGGCATGACCACGAGTGTGATGCCGGGCGAAAATACGGTACCGGCTTTGGCGGAAGCGATCGCCCGCCATTTTTCACTGTCTGCGGAATCGGCTGGTGTATAGGTGCATCAATATGAAAATAGAGAAGCGGGCCTGATTAATGGGATCAACAGAAGAGGGAGGGATAGGCATGGTTCCGGTGAAATCATTCATGGTTCCGAAAGAAAAGTTTGTGACGGTCGAACGAGACACCGATGCCCGCACTGCGGCCCGGGTAATGCGCGACGGCAACATCGGCAGTTTGTTCGTCACCAACGGCAAGGATGTCATCGGCATTATTACCGATACGGATATGGTCCGGCGCGTTGTGGCGGCGGGAGCCGATCCTGCGAAGACGACCGTCGAGCAGATTATGTCGGCTCCCATTGTCACCATTGAAGAAAACAAGACATTGCTCGACGCCAATGATCTGATGGCGCAGTCGCATCTGCGGCATCTGGGCGTGACCAGGGACAGCAAGCTCGTCGGGATGATCTCGGTGCGCGATCTGGTAGTCTTCTTGACCAATCTTCCGCGGAAATGAGCAGCCAACATGGCGTTCCCCGTGCACAGGCTTCGCCGCCTTCGTCAGAACGAATCCTTTCGGCGGATGGTGCGTGAAACCACGGTTTCGACACGCGACCTGATCTATCCGTTGTTCGTCACGGAGGGACGAGATCGCCGTACGCCGATCGAGTCCATGCCGGGCCGGTTTCGACTGTCCATCGATCTGCTGATCAAGGAAGCGGCGGAGGTGGTGTCTCTCGGCATTCCCGCGGTGATCCTGTTTGGCATCCCCGATCGGAAAGACGAGCGAGGGTCTTCAGGGTATGATCCGAACGGTGTGGTGCCGCGCGCGGTCCGGGCGCTTAAGGATCAGGTGCCGGAAGTGGCCGTCGTCACGGATGTCTGTGTGGACGAATACACCAGCCACGGCCATTGCGGCATCGTGAAAGAGGGCCGTATTTTGAATGACGAGACGTTGGAGTGTCTGAGTGCCATGGCGCGCGTCCACGCCGAAGCCGGCGCCGATATGGTCGCTCCCTCGGATATGATGGATGGACGGGTGGCGGCGATCAGGAGCGAGCTGGATCGGGCAGGATTCTCCGATCTTCCGATCATGGCGTATGCCGCGAAATTTGCCTCGTGCTTTTATGCCCCCTTTCGCGATGCCGCCGGGTCAAGCCCGCAATTCGGCGACCGCCAAAGCTATCAGATGGATCCCGCAAACGGCCGCGAAGCACTGCGGGAAATCGACCTCGATATCGACGAAGGCGCGGACATCGTCATGGTGAAACCGGCCCTGCCTTATCTCGATGTGCTTGCGGCCGCGCGTCAGAGAACCCTCGTCCCGCTTGCTGCCTATCAGGTCAGCGGCGAGTACAGTATGATCAAGGCCGCCGGGCAAGCCGGCTGGCTGGATGAGTCGAGGGCGATGATGGAATCGCTGCTTGCCATCAAGCGGGCGGGAGCGGACATGATTCTGACCTATTTCGCGAAAGACGCGGCCACGCTGCTTCGTTGAATGGCTTCTATGAATGTGTTTCGAGGACTCGCCACTCCGGTCGAACGATCCTATCCGGTCGCAACGATCGGTAATTTTGACGGACAACATAAGGGTCATCGCTCCTTGCTCGATATCGTGGTGGCGACCGCGCGCCGATTACAGGGGACGGCGGT
>DASSBQ010000159.1:0-5110 GCA_035698625.1 Nitrospiraceae bacterium | reverse complement strand
GCAAGGTATGCAAGGAAGGCCTCTACCGCGACAAGACCATGCTGCGCGGCGGCTGGTCCCGTTGCACGGTGTGCGACGAGTTTGTGCACTACAGCTGCCTCGCCAGTGGGAAAGTCAGATTTCTTAAGCAACGGCCCCGCGTCTGCAAGCTCTGCCGCGAAGCTCATGATCGCGACAAGGCTCCCGCCGCCCCTGCTTCAATTCTTTCACCGGACGTTGCGGTGGGTTCATGAGCGTTCTGGCGAGTCCCGAGCATCGTTCCACGCGGCCGGCCTGGCATAGCGCGTTCGCCCAAGCCGTGCTCTTTGTGCTCGCTCCTCTCATCTTGCTGTCCAGCGGGTTCTTCACGGCAAACTTCATTGTGAGCGGACAGTATGGGTGGCCGCGAAGCAGCCGGATCTTTGCCTTGACGCTGACCCTGCTGATCCTGGCCTATGAGTTTGTGTATAAAGAGCAGCGCCTCCGCACCGGCTCGCATGACCGGGCGCTTCAAGCTGTGTTGTATTCCTGTCTCATCCCCTACGCAGTCGGCATCCTGATCATGCTGGCGTTGATCAAGTTCTAGGCCATCGCCTCGCCGCGAATGGGTGTTTCCCCGACGGCGTTTGATGCAAGCCATCCGAGCGACGCTGCAGAGCGGGTTGTCATGGCGCAAGTATTTCACAGCGGAGCCTTCGTACAGCAGTGTTTCGCCGTGCATCCTCTGTGTGTCACGCTGAAGCGGTTTGAAAGCCAGAACAAGCTGGTCTTTACGTGCAGTTCCTGCCGGATGGCTCACCATGTCACGGTCACCGAAGTCATCGCTCGCGTCTCCATCGTCATGGATGCGCCTGATGATCCGGTCCGGCCGACCGGTGATGAGGCTCCCATTGTGCTCGACCGCTGCATTATTGAACATGCGGGATCGGTGTCGATTAGAGAGATGGACGTGCTGCAAGACACGATGGGATTACGATGCGCGCAATGCCGGCGTGTCTTTGATCTCCGCATTGCGTCCTGTGAAACCCGCCAGAAATGACAGGATGGTGAAAGAGTCCGCCGCTGCTTTTGCAACGCGGCGACTGTGAAACGTATCTCATTGCCGCAACTGATTCCAAGTCATGGCTCACCAACCGTTCACTCACGATGAAGTGGCGCTGATGGCGGATGCGGAATTCTTTCACGCGAAGTCCGTGATCATGCGGAAGGTGAGAGATCTACTGGGCCGCTTGCATGACGCATTACGGGAAGAGGCGGCTCAGGTCACGCTGCTTGCCCCGCCGGATTTTGATCCCGCCAATTGCCAGTTCGTGAAGGGCGAACACCTCGAGCACTGTCCCTATCAGTATCTCGACTATCCGAAACACTTCGGCGGGGGCGACACCCTTACGTTTCGTTCCCTGTTCTGGTGGGGACACCATCTGACATTTGCGTTGATGCTCGAAGGCGCGCACCTCAAGCAGTATAAGCGCAATCTCATCGAGCGGTTTCACACGGTGGCCGGGCGTGATCTGGAAATGTCCTTGGCGTCAAGCTTCTGGGAATGGAAACGGGGGGAAGGCTACACCTTGCCGCTGTCGCATGATCGCAAGGCGCGCATCGGGGCGGTCATTGCCGAACGATCCTTTATGAAGATCTCGCGGTTTATCGCAATTGCCGACTTTGAGAGCGTGCAAGATGATCTGCCGGACATCGGCCGCGAGACGTTCCGCAGCTTCCTTCCGCTGGTGACGCCGTGACCACCGACAATGAATTGGCAGTCCATCCCCAAGTTAGGTAGACTGGGCCGGTTCCATCATTGCGAACTTAACCTAATGGTATGGAGGTAGGCGTGAGACTATCAGCGGTGTGCGGACGAGTGCCCATGGCTGTGCTACCGGCCATGCTGGCTGTGTTTGCCGGCTGCGCCGGCAGCGGTCAAACCGTATCTCTCGATGTCGTTCCGAAGCTGCCGCCGGCGCAAGCGCTGGCGGCCGAGCCGGTGAAGATCGTGATCGAGCCGTTCGAGGACCGGCGTGCGGACACGGGCAAGCTCGGCTATCGGACTCACCTGGGGGGCGGCGTCACCTACTTTAACGTCACGGGGGGAAAGGTGGGAGATACCGCTGCGGAAACGATGGCGGAGACCTTGCGTCAACAAGGCTGGCAGCGACGCGGTTGGGATGCGAGGGTCGTGCAGTCCGGGGTCGCGGTGTCGGGAGCCGATATTATCGTCACAGGCGAGGTCCTGGAATTGGCGGCTAACGCGAAGAGCCGGTTTTTTTCCACGGTCATTACCACCGAATGCAAGATGATGATTCGTGCATCCAACCTCAAGGACGGCAGCGTGACGACGCGAAATGTCGAAGGCGCTCTGACGCAGACGGTCTTTTGGTTCGAGCACGATGATGTCAAAAAACTGGTCGGCTTGGTTCTGAAGGACGGGTTCGACCGTTTTGTGAACGATACGAAGATTGAAGATGGGGCAATAAAATCGGTGCGGTGACCCGATGCTCGGCGTGTCGTCCATTGGACGACGGAACAATCATGCGGGAACGTCGCTGGGAAACGACCACACAGCTGCAATTCGGGGAAGTCCTCGCAGTCGGCGAGCGGCTGGCCGCCCTTGGCCTGAAATCCGTGCATCCTGCGAAGGACGTGATCTGTTATGTCGAAGAGTGGGCCGTCAAGACCCCGGAGGATTTCGATCAGCTGGATCCATGGGCGACCGAGGATGTCACGCTGATCCATGTGCGGGAACAATGGCGTGGAGACTTCTTCTTGTTGGCCGGGGGTTATCATACCGTGTGCCGGCGTCATCAGGATGTCGGCACCTACTGTTCGATCAGCCACCCATGGAGACTTCGCGGAGCCCTGCAATTCCACCATCCGACCAGCATGCTTTGGGTCGGGTTTCGGCATGCGCATTCCTTCATTCGAGTCCGGCTTAGCACCCGTGAAGTAGTGACGCCTGGTGAACACAGGATGGACCATCAGCGGGACGGCTGGGTCGAAGAACGCCGCGCGGCATTTCTGGAAGCCATCACGACATTGGATCTCCCTGTTGAAACCGGTATCGAACGAGGCGGCGTCGTCCTGAAACCGGCCGAGGAGTCCACGCCGTTTTTCTGCTCATGGCCGGACGCGTTCGGCCCCTGCCAGTTTGAATACAATTCCTCGGATGCCTATGAGTTTTTGGTTCCTGCCAGCAAGTTGGCATCAACCTTTGGCCCACAACTGGCGAGCGTGCGAACCTACCTGACCGGATTTAATGAGGCCGCGCTCAAAGACTTCGGAACGGCCCAGCCCGGGGCGACCTGTGCCTATCGTTGCTCCGTCCACTGCCTGCTCGACGAGTTGCCGGAAGTTCTGGAGGCGATTCAGCCGCAGGGACGGCTATACGCAACTCTGTGCGAATTTCAAACCCGGGAGTTGCTGCCGGATGCAGAGGAGGCCTCGGCCATTGTGGGCGTGGTCGGAAGCGGACAGAGCTTTCAGCTGGAGGTCCGCCTCAACTGCGCGCCGCTTTCGGAAGAATTGATGGGTGAGTGGGTGGAGCGCCTGCTCGGCCGTCCGGTGAAATATGCGCCGCTTCCGCCGTTCGTCTGACCTCAGCCCCGGACCCCTCAAACGGCTAGCCCCCTTGTGAAGACGGAATTGTCTTATGTAAGTGGGAGTCAGTGAATCAGTTGTATTGTGAGCGGAGCGCATCGAGGTGAGCGTGAAACGACATTGCGGGCGAGGCGTGCTGATGTGCGGATTGGACAACACGAGCGAGGCCCGACAGCCCTCGGCTGATCGGGAACCCCCACATTCTGGTGTTGGGGGGGGGCCGTCGCCACACTCCCCCCTGGTCCGTTCTCGCCTTGGCTGGAACGGATGCGCGCAGAGGTTTGGCCGTGGCACTAATGAAGGCAAGAGAGCCTACGGCCGACAGCAGCGCCGTTCCGGTACTCCGTGAGGTGCAGCGAGTGAACATCCCCTTCGGGCATAGCTGAGGAGATCCATCGCATCACGGGCAACACCGGATGCACGGGCCCTTCGTCAGCCAAGGCTCCCGGCTCTCTACAGCAGCGCGACGAGCTCCTTGCCCGATGCCGCCGCTCTCTTTTTTACTTCTTCGTTTGACATTCCCCTCTTTCTCCTGAAACCTAGCACCCATGTGGCGGCCATCCGATGTGTGGCGACACCCGAAATTCCAAGCGGTGCTGGGGCAGCCGTTCTTGCCGCCGCTCTTTTTCTTTGCCGGCGTGACATACGATACCGTCATGCTGACGAGGATCGATCGCCTGCGGGACAATCTGGTCCTGCTCTTATATCTCACCCTCCTTGGGTTTCTGATTGTCCTGACGGGACGATTGGGAACCGGCGCGGCGATTCCGGAAGAGCTGGAGCAAGCGAAGTCCCCGCTCGAGCGCCTGCTGTTGCAGATCCGCCCCTACGCGCCCATGGGGATCCAGTTTTTCTTGGGCAGTCTCTTCAGCGCCTATGCCGTCTTCTATTGGAAAAGCGCATCCTTGACCGGCACCGCGGTGTTTTTGTGCCTACTGGTCGGCTTGCTGGTGGGAAATGAGTTTCTGCGGGACCGGCTCTCGAATCTGCAGCTGCTGCTGGCCCTCTATGCATTGGTGTCCTGTTCCTTCTTTACCTTTTTCCTGCCTGTCATGACCGGCTCGATGAGCAAGATGGTGTTCCTGATCGGCGTGCTCCTCAGCGGCCTGGTGACGTGGCGGGTGGTGGATTGGCTGTATCGAGGGCGGCCGGACTCGTCTCGACGAGAGGCGGCATTGGCCGTAGCCCCGGCTTTCGGCGTCCTTTCCCTGGTAGTCGTCTTGTACTTCGTTAACCTGATCCCCCCCGTGCCGTTGTCCATGAAGTTCGGGGGGGTATTCCATGAGGTCCGTAAAGCCGGGGAGAAGTTCGAGTTGGTCTATCACAAGCGATGGTTCCAGTTCTTCAAATACTCCGATGACCCGTTTCCCGCGGAAGAACCGATTTATTGCTTTACGGCGGTTTTTGCGCCCGTGATGTTGGAAACGACGATTTTCCATCATTGGTACAGGAGACCGGACAAGAATGCGCCCTTCTCCGAGGTCGATAGGATCCCGATTCGAATCCAGGGAGGTAGAGCAGGGGGATATCGGGCCTACAG
>DASSBQ010000158.1:0-15524 GCA_035698625.1 Nitrospiraceae bacterium | reverse complement strand
GACGATCGGTTCGTCTTCCACAATCAGGATGTTGGCCTGTGGCATGGTGTTACACCCTTTCAAAATACTGAAGTTGTTGAAAACGGATTTGCCATTCGGTTCCGTGCCCGCTGAGCACCTCCGTTTTTCCATCGAGCTTTTCAGCGAGCAGGCTCACCAATTCCAGCCCCAGTGAATCGGGATTATTGAGCGCGCCGTCCTTGGGAAGGCCGATCCCGTCGTCGTTGACCCGCAGCGTGAACGTGCCGTCCAAATGATCCTGCAAGTCGATGTGAACGCGGCCGCCGGTATCGTCGATAAAGGCGTGCTTCAGACAATTGGATACCAGTTCGTCGATGATTAGTCCGCAGGTCAGGCCGGTATCGATATCGAACTCCACGTCTTCGATATTCAGTTCCAGGATGATGATGTTCGGATCGACTCCGTACGAGCGGAACAAATGTCCGGTCAACGTTCTGATGTAATCGCCCATCTTGATGCGCGACAGATCGTTTGAGCGGTGCAACGTTTCATGCAGCAGCGCGATCGACGTAATCCGGACCTGGCATTCCCGGAACAGTTGATTGACGACCGGATCCTTGATCGAGGCCGACTGGAGATTCAGCAGGCTTGAGATCACTTGCAGATTGTTCTTCACCCGATGATGCACTTCTCGGAGCAAGCTTTCCTTCTCCTTCAAGGTACGGCGCAACTGATCTTCCATGTCCTTGCGCTCGGTCAGATCCATGCACGTCCCGATATACCCCCCGGAACGCCCGTCTGCGTCAAACAACGGGATACCGGTGTCGATGACCCACCGATATTCCCCATCAAGGCGGCGAAGCCGATATTCCATCGTGAACGGTTGCTGGGATCGGAAAGCGGTCAGATAGGACTCGCGACAGCGCTCCAAGTCATGGGGATGGATGCCGGTAAACCAGTTGTCTCCAATTTCTTCCTGGAGTGTCCGGCCCGTGAACTCCAGCCAGCGCTTATTCACGAAGGTAATGTGCGTATCCGGGCCGGCCATCCACACCATGACGGGAGCGGTATCCGCCATCATCCGGAACCGCGCTTCGCTTTCCCTCAACGCCGCTTCGATCCGCTTGCGTTCCGTGACGTCCCGGGTGATGGCCGAGGCGCCCATCACGCTGCCGTCGGCTTCCTTGACGGGCGAAATCGTCAACGAGACATCGATGCGATCGCCGCGCTTTCGGCGTTGCACCGTTTCGACATTGCGGACATGTTCGCCGCGCGCGATCCGATCCAGCATGGCGGGCACTTCGTCGAGCCTATTCGGCGGACAAAGCAGCGAAATAGAGCGCCCCAGGACCTCGTCCGCCGCATACCCATAGACGCGCTCCGCGCCGACATTCCAGGTCTGTATGATCCCGTTCAGCGTCATGCCGACAATGGCGTCGTCGGATGATTTCACAATGGCTGCCAGTTGAGACACGGCCTCTGCGCGCAGATCTTCCAACTGGCGGTTGGCTTCTTCGAGATCGGCGGTCCGCTCATGCACCTGCTGCTCGATATCTTCGTTCACCCGCCGCAGTTCCGCCTCGTCGCTCTGCCGCCGCATGCACAGGAGCGTCGTTACCCAAATCACCATGAGGGCAAACGCACGATTGCCGACCGCCACCCAACTGATCGTGGCTAAAGGTCCATGGAAGAGATCCAGGATGGTGGACAGCGACGCGATTGCGGCGACCAATGGGGTGACCCGCGGATGCGGAATCCGGGAAGCGATCAGCACCGGCACGACATATAGGGTCGTAATCGTCAAACCCAGGGGCAACCACCAGTCGATCGCAAACACGCCGCCGATTAACGCGAGCGCAATGCCCAATACCGGATAATGCGTGCGGTGAATCGCGAGCAATGAAGTCGAGGCAGCAGGCATTGTCATGGTTTTGACGGCATTACCGAATCCTCACTAAGAAGAGGAGCAAAGCTCATGCCTCGTGGAAACCCCGAGATTCTTACCCGCTCAAGGCTTGAAGTATATCTATCAAACTGAGCGTTGGATGGCCTAAGTGGCTCCGAACGGCATCTTGCTTCGCTTCGGATCACAGGCGCAGCGCTGAAGAGGACGGAGAGACGACGATACTGATGCTGTACATCTCTTCATTCAATCGTGTTCATACTTGAACGAGCCTGATGACCTCATCATCCGGTCAAATCGATCAAGCACTTCAGATTGTCGAACTCCCTTTTGGAATACCGCTTCGCTCCCTCTCCTGGTCCGTTTGGAACATTTTCCCTCAGGAGGTCGTCGGTCAGCCCTTGCCCGGTATGAGAAATTTTTTCCCAGTTGGGAGAGAGAAGTCGAAAAAAGGATGCAGCTTCATCCACACGAGGACAACTTTGTCCGCAGATGACTATAGTATGAGCGAGCGGTGGGGAACCGAGTTGGGCGGGTCGGTTATCGTCGATAAAAGTCCGCGATGCAGCGAACCACGTAAGCCAATTGATCTTCCTTCAGCTCGGCATAGATGGGAAGGGACAACACCTCCGCCGCGGCTTGTTCGGAGACCGGGAACGCTCCCTTTTGATGGCCCAGGTCGCGATAACAGTTTTGTAAATGCATCGGAAGGGGATAGTACACTTCCGTCCCCACCCCTTTCTCTTTCAGGTATGCGCGTAACTCGTCGCGCTTGGATACGCGGACCGTATACTGATTGAACACATGCTCGTGATGCTCGTCCTCCTTCGGCAGGGTGACTCGACCCAGCAGATCAGCCGCGGCAAACAATTGTCCGTACCGCGAGGCGTTCCGGCGGCGGCCTTCGGCCCATTGATCCAGATACTTCAATTTGACCAGGAGAACGGCCGCCTGGATCGCATCGAGCCGGCTGTTGATGCCGATGGCTTCATGAACGTACCGGACGCGGCTTCCATGCACACGCAACATGGCGATCGCATCGGCCAGCGTCTTGTCATTGGTTGTGACCATTCCGCCGTCGCCGAATCCACCAAGGTTCTTCGACGGAAAAAAGCTGAAGCAAGCAAGATCGCCCAAGGCCCCCGCACGGGTTCGATTCCGGGCGGCGCCGATGGCCTGACAGGCGTCTTCGATCACACCGATCCGGCGGCGCTTCGCGATTTCCATGATCCTTTCCATCTCCGCGCACTGCCCGAACAAATGCACCGGAACGATCGCCTTGGTACGCTCCGTGACGGCGCGCTCGATCAGGGCCGGGTCCATATTGAACGTATCGGGTTTGATATCGATGAAGACGGGCTTGGCGCCGATTCGAGAGATCGCTCCAGCCGTGGCAAAGAATGTAAATGGAACGGTGATCACTTCATCTCCGGCCTTCACCCCCAATGCCATGAGCGAGAGCAACAAGGCATCGCTTCCGGATGCGACGCCGACCGCCGAGCCGCTGCCGACATAGGCGGACACGGCCTGCTCCAAGGCCACCACACGCCGGCCCAGGATGAATCCCTGTTCATCACAGGTCGCCTCAATCGCCGCGAGGATTTCATTGCGGATCGGCTGATACTGCGCCTTGAGGTCCAGCAAGGGAATATTCATCATTGCCTCCGGATTAATTGAGTTCTCGTCCTTCGTACTACCGCGCATGCAGCGGAGTATGGCGGTGATCCAAGAGCTGCTTGTATAACTCTTGATATTGCCTGACGGTCTCGCCGATCGTAAATTCCTTTGGAAATGTAACGGAGGGTCGAGCGTCCGCGACCCGGCGCCGCTCGCCATGCAGTATTTGGCAAATACACCGTGCCATTCCATCGGTGTCCCCGCTTGGAAACAGCCAGCCATGGATACCTTCGTGAATCGCTTCCTCCGCTCCGCCTACATTCGTGGCCACAATCGGTATTGCCGCGGCTCTCGCTTCTAACAGGACGCAGGGCAGTCCTTCCCAGCGCGAGGTCAACACGAATACGTCCAAGGCATTCATGAGAATCGGAATGTCGCGTCGCCACCCCAGGAGATGAAAGCGATCAGACAGACGGCTTTCATGGACAAGGCGTTCGACACGATCTCGCAGTTCCCCGTCTCCCGCCAGGAGGAAGCGGGCCTCCGGGAATTCCCGAGCAATCAACGCCGCAACTTTTACAAAGTCCTCCGGGGCTTTTTGCGGCTTTAAACAGGCCACTGTCCCGATCAGGATGCCGGATGGATCGACCCCAAACTCCATGCGGAGGCGATCGCGTACGGCACCGTCTTTCCTGATGGTGTACGGCTCCGGATCAATGCCTGGTCTCGCCAACAATACGGTTGCGCTCGTAAACAGGCGCCACCGCAACCCTTGTTGGACATCGGCATTGGAAACAGCAATCCAGAATGTGGTGATGCGGCCGATCAGCCACTCAAGACCGATCAGGAGTCCCCGAACCCAACCGGACTGCAGGGGGGTGATGCCGTATCCATGGATGGTATGCACGATCGCGGGCACTCCTGCAATCCAGGCAGCGAGGCGACCTATGATACCAGCTTTCGAACTATGGGTGTGGACTATTGCAGGACGTAGTCGCCGAAACGCCACAACGAGTGCGACCAGCGCTCGCAGGTCTTTGAGCGGATTTATCTCGCGGACAAGGGACGAAACAATTCGTACGTCTACTCCCGGAAGCGCTCTTGCCTCGTCGGAAAGCATGCCTCCGGGGCCTGAAATGAGGATGGGCTGGAATAAGGTTCGATCCAGACTCGATACTACTCGCAGGGCGACTTCCTGCGCCCCGCCGAGTTCGAGCTTGGTGATGACATGGCAAACCCGCTTCACGGCCGCACGAACCTAGGCCGCCGCTTTCGTGCGCAGAGCATCGGCAAGCGTCTTGCCCTGCGCGATCGCATCTTCCATGGACGTATGCTCCCACAACCCATACCGTCCAATCGAGGCGATCCCGCGGCGATCCAGTTCCGCCAATAGGAGCGGAATCGCTTGGGCCCGATGCCGATCAAAGAGCACATACGCGTAATGAATATCCTTGACGTCGGCCATGACCATTTCGTCGTCGCCGCGCAACACGCCGGCGCGCACCAGACCATCTCGCACCGTCTCGATCAACTGCTGCGGCGGGGTATAAACTTCCGGGCGATGAGAGATTTCCACGTACATCGAGCTGCACCCGGGCCGGCCCAGGGCGGGTGAAAAATTCATCGGGAAGCCTGCGCGGTAAAATGGAAATCGGTGTTCGGGGAAATAGATCCAATGCTTGTTCGATACATCCTCACGCCCAACCGCAAGATTGATGTTGTAGACGGACACCCAACGGAGAGCCTTGGCTGCTTCGCGCACCGATGCCGGGAGATCGACACAACGCCGTATCAGCTCCGGGAGCGGAATAGTCGAGACGAGCCGATCGTATGTTTCGCTCCGTTCCCCTCGAGCGTCCCGAAACACGACACGCCGCCGTCCGGTTTCCACCTCCACCAATTCTGTTCCATAGGCGATGCTCCCTACTCCCGGAAGAAACGATTCCGGCAGCGCCTTGATGCCGCCGTTGGTGGGATAGAGAAATGACGGATTGTAACCGAACGCCTTGTCCTTGATGCCCAAGGCTCCGTCCACCACATCCTTGAGTTCGGGCTTCGGAACCAACCAGGACACCCAGTCGGACGTCAGCTCATCCAGCGGCACCTGCCAGAGCTTTTCATTGAACGGCACCATGAAATGCTTGGCGATCCCTTCTCCCAGACTTTCCACGATCCAGTCCTTAAACGACGGTGCGCCGCCGGACAACCGTCCCGATGGCTTCGTCAAGGTGGCGATGAATCCCAGCAAACACTCACGGATCACGTCCGGTGGGAGACCGTGAGTGTTGACCTGAAACGGGTACTCTGTATAGACGTCTTGTGAAAACACATACGACCGCCGCGCATGGCGCGCCAGCTGTCCGGGCAGAAGGGTCTCAACCAAAGTCCTGATGGCCGCTTGGCGGAAGTGCAGCAGATGGCCCGTGTAATCAAACGTGAATCCGTCCTTCACATATGACCGGCACAGGCCCCCGGCCTCCGATTCCTTCTCAAAGATTTTGTAGGGAAGACCCCGCAAATGGTACGCGGTGCTGAGGCCGGCCAACCCGGCGCCGACAATGATGATCATACGGAACGGGACCTTTCTGCCTCGTGCGGGCGCAATGAATCCCTTGCGTGAAGCGAAGATGTGCCGGATATGTTGACACGGGTCAGCGCGACCGCCAGCAGTCCCAGACAAAGAACGGTGAGGCCGCTTAGACCGATCGCGAGATCTTGCGAGACCGACATCACCAGTAACCCAACGGTGCCCAATCCCGCGGCGCCGATATAACTGATGATGACCACCTCAGTAACGGAGAGGCCCCAGTGCCGTAGCCGAATTGCCATGTGATCGGGGCTGCCGAGAAATATCGGCAAGCCGCGCAAAAATCGGATATACATGACGAACAAGGTATCGAAGATGGGCATGCCGAGAATCAGAACCGGCGTCAGCAGCGAAATTGAATGGCCGTCGGTGTACTTCCCGATCATTGACACCGCGCCGAGCATCAATCCGATGAACATGGCGCCCGAATCACCCATATAGATAGAAGCGGGACGCCAGTTGTATCGCAGGAATCCGACCAGGCTTCCCAGCAAGGCGGCAACCATGAAGGCGATGGCCTGATCGCCGTTCAGTGCGGCGACCACGCATAAAAAGGCGGCGCTGATCGCTCCGACCCCGGCCGATAATCCATCCATGATGTCCAGGAGATTGAACGCATTGGTAATCCCGATTATCCAGACCACGGTCAGCGCGATATCGAGCCAGTCCGGGATAGAGGCGATCTCAATTCGAATCCCGCTCTTGATCAGCACGAACACGGCAAGGAGCTGCCCCAATAATTTGATTCCGGGAGTCAACACTCCGAAATCGTCGATCAGCCCGAGCATCATCACCAGTGTGGCCGCCAGCACGATGCCGAGGACATCGTGACGGAGCTCGAACGTGAACGCGAGGCTGATCAAAAAGGCGAGATAGATGGCCAGTCCGCCAAGGTAGGGAACCGGTTCCCGCTGGTGCTTGAGCCGGCCGTCGGGACAATCGACAATCCCGAATTTGAGCGCCGCGCGGCGTGCGATCGGCACCCCGTAGAGCGACAGCAGAAATGCCAACATGAAAGTCAGAATAAGAACGAACATGGCATCCTAGTGTGGAACGACCACCTTATGGTGATGGCGCCCATCGACTTGCCGTATCGAGCCCCGGCCGGACATTGCAAAGAGGTTTTCGTAGAGTTCTTCATGTCGCTTCACGGCTATCTCGATCGAAAACCGTTCGTGCACCCGCCGCAAGCCGGCGGCTCCGTACGCAGCCGCGCTCTCGGGACGGCTCAAGATCCAGCACATTGCGCCGGACAACGCGGCCACATCACCCGGCGGAACAAGGAGCCCGGTCTCGCCTTGAACGACAATTTCGGGGATTCCGCCCACGGCGGTTGCCACAACGGGACGACCGGCGGCCATCGCTTCTATGATGGCAATGCCGAAGCCCTCATACATAGAGGGCAAAACGAAGAGGTCGATCAGCGGAAGAATGTGTTCCACATCGCGCCGCATCCCGGTAAACACGACAGACTTTGAAATCCCGAGGATGATGGCGAGATCTTCCAGCCTTGAACGCGACGGACCGTCTCCCACCAGCAAGAGCCGGCAACGGTCCATCCCAGGCTCATTGAGCAATCGGGCAAAGGCCTGAAGCAAATTCGCCAGTCCCTTTACCGGTTCATTGAGGCGACAGACCGTTCCGATCACCCCTACATCATCCGGCAGAGCGACATCGGCACGCGTCAGTGAGGATCGACCTCCAAAACGCGCGACATCAATGCCGTTGTGAATCGCCACGAATTTCTCCGGTGACCCGCCGACTCGGGATAGGACAGACTGCCGAACAGCATGTGAACAACATGTCATGGTATGGGTCCAGCCGGACGTCATGCGGTCGAGAAAAACAAACAGCCAGCTCGTCCAGATCTCCACGCCCCGGTATGATCCGATCACCACTGGAACTTTCAAGAATCGGCCCATGACCCGGCCGATGATATTCGAAAGAAACAGAAATGCGTGAATGATGTCCGGCTGCTCCGCGCGAAGCACCCGCCACAACCTGAACGGCACTCGAACGTCCCATTTCCCCTTGCCGCTTAATGCAAGGACCTTGATTCCACGATCGCGAAGTTCACTCGCGATCGCGCCTTCCCCCTTTAAGGCGCAGACGGTGACTTCAAAGCGCTGTCGATCAAGACGCGAGGAGAGCTCCAACGTCTGATTCTCCGTTCCACCAACCTCGAGTCCCACCGTCAGCATCATCACCTTCAATCGTTGCGAGGCTGTGAGAGGCTCGCTCTGCCCGATCACTGTCTCCACCAGGGAATCAAGCACGTTCGGCATCACGAGAAAAACCGCTGGTGCCATAGTTCCAGGCTGGCCCACCGCCAGACGCTCGATCCGATCTCTATTTCTCCCCGACGATAACGTTCGTAGGCCTTCCGCAACTGCCTCGGATCCCAATATCCGCGCTGTGCAAATCGCGGGGAGCCGAACAAGAGCTCGAGTTCCGGGCGCAATGTTTCTCGGAGCCAGCGGTCCTGCGGGGTGGCGAACCCCATCTTGTCGGTTCGGCCGGACACCGCGGGAGGCAACAGGCCCGCGAACGCATCCCGCAGGATGGCCTTGCTCCGACCATGGTTCAATTTCAGTTCAGGCGGCGCACTGAGCAGGAATTCGACCAGCTGCGAGTCCAGAAACGGGAGCCTGGCCTCCACAGAAAACGCCATGGAGCTTCGGTCTTCGTGATGCAACAATGCAGGCAAACTATGCGTCTGAAGGTATGAGGCCGTGTGATTGTCGAGCGCGGTCGAAAACTTGCCGTCATATGATAATCCCGCGCGATCGCGACTTCTATGCGCGGTGGAGAAATCCGGATCCAGCCACAGCGCATGACGCTTCAGGCTGAACCGCGCATTCGACACGAATCGGGCCGGGAGCACCGCTCGGGCGAAATTGCTGAATACCGTGGGATGCAGCCGCGCTTGCTGCCGGCTATACGCGGTTGCTTCGCCGCAAGCTTTCCGCCAGAGCCCCGATCGAATCAGATCCCCCAGATAAGACCCCCAGTATCCGGGATATCCACAGAGGAGTTCATCCCCGCCTTGGCCGTCGAGCAGCACTTTGACCCCATGTTCGGATGCCGCGCGCATGACTGCCCATTGAGCCAGATAGCTCGTCCCGGCAAAGGGCTCTTCCTGAGCCCACAAGATCGTCGGCATTTCTGCAAACAATCGGCGCCCATCCGGCATGATCTCCACACTCTCGGTACGAGCCGCGGAGGCGACCGCACGGATGTACGGGCGTTCATCGCAAGCCGGATCATCGAAATACGCCGAAAACGTTTGTACTGCGTTTGAGGGAAGCAATTGGCGCATCGTGCAGACAATCGACGAGGAGTCCAGCCCACCGCTCAAGCAACTCCCGACGGGAACATCGCTCCTGAGATGAACGCGGACGGCGTCTCGAAAGAGCTCGGTGAACGTCGTGGCCGCCGCGTATTCCCCCGACCGGTTTTTGGGATGTCGGCGGTGAATATCCCACCATTCTTCAATATGTATCCTGCCTCCCTCGGCCAGCAGGAAATGTCCCGGGCGGAGCTGCGTGATATCTTCAAAAAACGTCTCGTCCGTATGATCCTGAAGACTGAGCACAAGAAAGTCATAGACCATCCGAGGGTTGGGCGATCGCCTCAGCGACTGATCTTCAAGCAGCGCCTTGATTTCCGATGCGAAGGTCAACCGGTCGGCGGCAATCCGATAGTAGAACGGCTTCATGCCCAGACGATCCCTTGCACAGAACAGGCGGTTGCGATGACCATCCCAGACGGCAAAAGCAAACATTCCATTGAGACGATCCAGACAGGAAGGCCCCCATTCCTCGTAGGCCTGCAGCACCACCTCGGTATCGGTCACGGAGCGGAATCGCCTTCCAAGTGCCATCAATTCGCGACGGACTTCGAGATAGTTGTAGATCTCTCCATTGTAGGTAATCCATACACGGCGATCCTCGCTCGCCATCGGTTGCCGGCCTAACGGCGAAAGGTCGAGCACCGCGAGGCGGCGATGGCCGAACCCGATGCCATACTCCGGGGCAGCCGCTCGTACAGAATCCGACAGACTATTCGCGACGGCAACCGGCTTGCTCTTCCCATCAGTAGGCAGCAGGACATAGCCTTCTCCATCCGGGCCGCGATGTGCGAGAGAGCGAGTCATGGCTTCCAGCAAGGTCACATCCAGGAGACCAGCGTTGAACTGCACAATACCCGCAATGCCGCACATACTTGTGTCCCGCAGATCGCGGCTAAGCCGCCTTTTGCCTGAGTTGGTCGTACCACTGTTCCATTCGCACCATTTCATCATCCTGATTCCCGGTGGCTTCGACCAGGTCGCGGTTGCGCCGCGCCGCCTCTCGCCTGAACCGTACATTCGCCAGCGCGTCCTGCATGGCCATGGCGATGGCGCCGGGAAGCGAGTCCACCAGTAAACCATTCCATTCCGATTTGATGATCTCCTCGTACTGAGGAAGCCTGTTCAGCACAGGGAACGCCCCGCATGCCATCGATTCCAGCAGTGTATTCGGCATACCATCCGATTGCGGAACCATGACCACGATCTGAGCAAGATTGAGCCACAATGGCATGGACCTATAGGAAATAGACCCCACGAAGCGAACACATGATGCCAACTCACACTCTTCGACCAGCGCGCGCAATCGTCGAACATAGCCCTGGTCGGCGAACTGTTCCGTAATCACGAGCACGGCGCCTGGAGCCTTGCGATGCACCTCGCGAAACGCTTCGATGATCAACTCGTGGCGGTAAAAGGGTTGGGCAAGCCTCGGACTGAAGATCACTTGTTGATCGGCACCGATATTCCAGCGCCGGCGCAGCTCTCCCGTATCCAGTCCCGAACGGAACATTTTCAGATCAACACCCCATCCGATATGTGCGATCGGCGTGACGGTCGAAACGAACCCCTTTACCTGATTTTCCAAATACCTGGAATGGGCCGTCACAAGATCCGCCCCTGCGAGGACTCGCCTGGTGAGAACTCGGCCGGCCACGTCTCGAAAGGCGCCTTGGTCGTCCAATACATCGCTTCCCCACGGGGTGGCGACATAGGGATGGTATCGACTCAACAGGATGCCCCACGCAAACCCCCTGAGGTAATGGACATGGACGATATCCGGAGCAAACCGGCGGATATTCACAGCCAACCGGGCGGCGGAGATCAATCGTCCCACCTTGCGAGAACCCGCCCGTGTCGTTAAATCAATCTGCTGAAAGTTCTGGACGTCGCATGGGTCGGCCGGTTCCACCGTGAGAAGCGTTGCCTCATGCCCGCGCCGTGTGAACCATTGAATCCAGCGTCTGGTCGTGATGTTCTGCGCCGGTCCCACGAAACACAGACGTAATCGCCTCATGATGCTTTCTTTCCACACCGGACGCGAAGCCCGCTTCCGGTCACGATGGCCGGGATCGAACCCGAGCAAACAATGTCATAAACCAGCCGCCGTGTTGCCGGTCTGCTTGTATTCCCGCTGTACACTCGGCGATCGGCATAACGAGGCCGCGCGTCAGTGTTGAACAGGGTCGCTCCATCGATGCTCCAAGCAGATGACCCCGCCGTCACGTCTTGTACTCAGGACTTCGAACTTGCGCACGCGCTCCCGCAGATCGTATGGCATGGACCAGTTGTTATCGGACGTGGCTCCCGCCGTGAGCCAATATGTGCCCGGCACCACAGGGAGATTTGGGTAGACTAATTCGATCGTGCCCGATTCCTTGGTGAGATCGAGCACCATCCCGTGAATGAATGTATTCGTTCCATGCACAAAGACCCCGTCATGGGACATGATGTTTACTCCAAATCCCGGGTCATAGCCAAACTTACGTATACGGTACTTGATTCGAACCATCAGCGCTTCATCACTCCTGAATACCACCCGCGGTTCACCGGCCGCATTGCATGTCATAATCTCGCTGATCTCCACTTCACCCGTTCCGCGACGACGCTCCTCCGGTTCGTGAGGGAGGTCTCCGTCAGCGCGCAGGGTCCGGTCACGCTCTTGCTGGACGGCTTGAAGATAGGCATCGACCACTTTTCCCGCTTCCCCGTCGCAGTGAAGACGTCCCTGCCGTATCCAGAGCACTCGTGAACACACTTCCTTAACGCGGACCAGATCGTGTGACACGAAAATGATCGTTGAAGCCTCTTGCAGTTCCTTGAACTTCCGGAGACATTGCCGTTGAAATGCCGTGTCTCCGACAGCCAGAATCTCATCGGTCAAAATGACATCGGCCTTCACGTGTACCGCAATGGCGAAGCCCAATCTCGCATACATGCCGGACGAATAATATTTGACGGGTACATCCAAAAACCTGTCCAGCCCAGAAAAGGCCGTGATTTGCTCCAAACATTCGTCGATCTCCCGCCTGGTCAACCCCAGAACCGCCCCGTTGAGATAGATATTTTCATGACCGGTAAGATCCGGATTGAAACCCGCTCCCAATTCAATAAGGCTGCTGATGCGTCCCTTAACGTCCACTTGCCCATGAGTCGGCACTGTGATTCCCGCCATGAGCTTGAGAAGCGTGCTTTTCCCCGCACCGTTGTCGCCGATGATTCCCAGGGTCTCGCCCCGCTTGACCTTAAAGCTCACCTCCTGCAGCGCCCAGAAGCCGGCTCCCCCCGGCGAATCGGTTTCCGCGCTTCGCCCGCCCAGATGAGCCAAGGACTCCCGGAACGTCCGGGCTTGCCTCACGTAACACTTGGAGACGTGGTCGAAGGTGATCATGTGCTCAGTCAAGGCCATATTTACATGATGTCCGCAAAGCGCACTTCCGTGAACTTGAAATAGGCGTATCCGCTGATAAAGACCGTGAGGGCAATGACCGTGGCGGGAGCCATGATCGCGAAAGGAGGAAATGTTCCTCCCAGAGTCACGCCCCGGTACGCTTCGATGATGGCTGCCATCGGATTCAAGAGGTAGAGCGCCTTGTAGGCGTCAGGAATCAGATCCGAGGGATAGATAACCGGACTCAGAAACATCCATACCTGAAGAATGAGCGGAAGCAGACTTCCTACATCCCGCTTGAGAACATACAGCGCCGATCCCCAGAGAACCATACCCGCTGTGAAGAAAACGTGAACGAGGAGGACCCAGGGAAAAATGAACCAGGAAGGCTTCACCGGAGTACCGTACAGAACGAGAAGAATAATGAAACACCCCCACCCGATCGCAAAATCGAATCCGGCCGCCAGCAGCTTTGCAAGCGGAATGACTTCTCGCGGGAAGTTGGCTTTTGTGATGAGGTTCATCTGCGCCACGACACTGACGGTTCCCGTCGAAAGGGATGTGGCAAAGAACAGCCAGGTCACCAGTCCGACATAGGCGAACAACGCGTAAGGAACGTCCTTGACCGGCACGCTGACAAAAACTGAAAAGACGATTGCATAGACGACCATCAGGGACACGGGCTGGAGCAGCGCCCACATCATGCCCAGGGCGGTTTGGCGATGCTTGGCTTTCAGTTCGCTGAGAGCGAGGTTCCAGAGCAGGCCCCGATACCGAATCAGTCTTGTCACATGTTGCATCATCGATGCTTCGCCTGTTATGCGATGTCCACTGAAGAACACATTCGGAACTTCATGCGGCAATCCTCCATCAGGATACACAGCTCACGCTGACGACGACCTGCTCTTCGATCCAGTCTTCACCAGAGATCGAAACACGTGTTTGTATCGCTCAGCCGCGCCGGACAGGCGATGATATTCGTTTGCATAGGCATAGGCCCGGCGACCATATTCATCTCGAAGACTTCGCGACGAGAGGAATTGTTGCGTCGTGAGGAGCAATTGTTCGAATGAACCGGCCGCGCACACTCCGATGCGATGCCTGGCCAACACACCGTCCGGATCGACCGACCACGAAACGATTGGGGCGCCCGCCATCGCGGCTTGTACAAAGGTATTGGGAAATCCCTCATACTCAGAAGTACAGACCAATGCCTTTGCCTCCTCGAAGAAACGGCTCATCGCATGCCAAGGTACGTTCTCATGCACCCGTAGATTGGGAAGCGCGGCCGCTTGTTCACGGATATCCAGCCAAAGGTCCGGATATCCGTCATCTTTCATGATGACCATGGTGCATGGCTCATCGGAAAAGCGGCGCACGACATTGAGGAACTGGTGCGGTCGTTTCACAGGAGTGACTCTGCCTACCCACAAGAGCGTATGCCGTTCCGAGGATCCTCGATTCCCGCCCTGCGGCTCAATCTCGGCATGGGCGGATCTGATAATGGTCCCTTCTCTATGGAAGCGAGCGCGGAGCCAGTCGTGCTGCTCTTCCGAGCGACAAATCACGGTATGGGCGAAGCGGACTCCGAGGGGATACAGCGATCGGAGCGGAGACCCGACTTTACCGTAGGGCTCGCACAGATCGGCCGACGAAGCCACCACGAAGACAAACCGCCGATGGAGCAACCGGCAAATCAGCGCATAGGCTCCTACCTCGACTCCCGCCCCTGCGTGGATATACACATCTGCGTTGATCGACCGGAAAAGGGCGAACATTTCAAAAAATGCCTCGACGTATCCTCTGACGACCTTCAGTGTCGGCCGCCAACAAGTTCCACCAAGGCGGCCTCCGGGCCGGCGCTTGATCAACGTGACCGGCCCTGTTTGTTCGGTCCCTACTCCATCATTCACGGTGGTTAAGACGGATACACGGTAACCGGGGTCGGCGGATAAGGCATTGGCGAGCAGAAACAGCTGGAACTCGGCTCCTCCCGAGCAGCCCGCCTTCGACCTGTACAAACCCGCTCCAAGCGGAGAAATGATGCAGACATGAATACGGCTTGCCAGCGCGCCACCAGCCGCCCCATTTCTACCGTTCGACCCATCTCTCTCAAGAAGAGTACGCTCCTGCCTCGTCAGTTCGGATGCCGCGACTAATTGCGATGATGCCATTGAAGCCTTACCGTCCGTGCTCTCGAATAGTCCGCCGACCCGTCAGTCAACTTGATTGCCCCAGCGCATGCTCTCATGCCGCCACAGGATCGGCGCCGGCATGGCTGTCTATATATTCCCGATGCCAGAGCTCCAGCATCAGCAACGCATATAATCTATAGCCGCAGTTGATTCCACGCTGCTGATGGTTCTCGATCAGTTCTTGCACCCTGTCACGAACAAAATATCCTCGCGTCACACTGCGGGAGGACAGAAGCGTCTCGCGAACAAAATCCCGGCAATCTTCACGAAACCACCGGTCGATCGGCACCCCGAATCCCTGCTTGTTTCGCATGATGATCGGATCAGGCAATGCGCCGCGCATAGCACGTTTCAGTAGATACTTCGATACCCCTTTGCGAACTTTGAGATCGATGGGCAGCGAGGCCGCAAACTCCATGAACTTATGGTCCAAGAACGGGCTGCGCGCCTCAAGGCCGTGTGCCATCGTCGCTCGATCGACTTTTACCAGGAGATCGTCCGGCAGGTAGCTTCGCGTATCG
>DASSBQ010000157.1:0-16581 GCA_035698625.1 Nitrospiraceae bacterium | reverse complement strand
CGTTCACCAGGCGCCCCCGACCATGGAGGATCGGATGACGGCGCCGGCTCCGATGGCGCGGGCTCAATATCCTCCTCTTCCCCCGGGGGCACAGGCGAAACCTGTCGCCAAACGCCCGTCAGCTGTCGTCAACAAGGATGCAGTGGCTCGAGTTCAGGCCGCGCAGGCTGCGCTGAAGGCCAAGGCCAACCAAACCTCACCGGGCTTGGCGCCGCAGGATATGCAGCAGGTCGGCGAGGGACTGGGAGATGCAGTGCGGACGTTTCGCCAGGCCGTAGCCGATGTGCGTGGTTCTGTCGACCCGGAGATGCGGACCATTCAAGCCGAGATGGATGCCGCTCAAAAAGAACTCGAGCAATCCATTGAAGCCGCCAAGCAAACGCCGGTCATCGAAGAGCAGTCGCCCGGTAAGCCGGCCTGATAGGTCCTTGATTTGTGACGCCCCGGTTGCTTCGGCGAAATTCGCCATCCCTAGGTCGATGTTGGGTATTCGCCGTGCTCATTGTGTCGGGCTGTTATCTCGACACGTCCCCCGCCGGCCCCGACGCCGTGTCAATACAGCTGGCGGATCTCCTGAGCGATAAAGATCCTGTCGTCCGGCGCACCGCCGCTGAATCATTGGGAAAGATAGGCAGCTCGTCGCAGATCGAGCGAGTCGTCCAAACGCTGTCAGATCCGGATCCCCGTGTACGAGAAGCCGGTGTAGTGGCATTGGGCCGGTTGGAAGTTGAAGCGGACGGAGTGCTGGCGATTGTCCAGGCATTAAGCGATACGGCCGAGCCGGTCAGATCGGCGGCTGCCCGTAGCCTGGGCGAGGTCGACGATGTCTCGGGAGTGGCGAACCGTCTCATCCAACTATTGAAAGATCCGGACAGCCGCAAGCGCCGGGCCGCCGTGCAGGCGCTTGTCCAAGTTGAGGTGGCCGGCGCCTTTTCGCAGCTCTCGCTCGCTGTGCGGGATGATGATGCGATAGTCCGGCAAGGCGCCGTTGCTGCCCTGGGCGAATGGTGGGGAGAAAAAGCGATCCCTTTGCTCCGAGAGCGGCTTGCCGGTGATGCGGTTCCCGGCGTGCGCGTAGAGGCGGCGTACAGGCTTGGAAAAGTCGGACATCACGGTCTGGTGAAAGAATTGCACCATGTGGCGTCGACGGATCGCGATGTGATGGTGCGGCGATGGGCCAAGTGGGCAGGCGATCAGCTTAAGCGACCGCCCGAGTCCGGTTGAGGGCGTTCACCAGATCAACGAGGCGCTGCTGGGCCTCCTCCGCAATTTCAGTAAACTGCACGCCCATGCCCGGGAAGAGTAAGTACCGTTCCGGCTTTGCTCGAGTCCATGCGACTTTGGCCTTCACCGTATATTTGTCTGCCGGGCGGTCCGGCAATGAAAACTCGAGCGTCATTTCTGTGCCCGGCGACAAGGGGGCGCTGCTTTCAATGAAGAGGCCTCCTCCGCCGATACCTCCGGTTAAGCTATCGAATTGCTGGCCTTCAGATGTCGTGCAACGAACTTTAATCGCGAGTGGTGCGCGTGGATGCGCGCGGCTATGGGCGAACCGTGTATCTTCGTCCACCGATAGGATGCGCTCGATCAGGAATCCCCAGCCGAGCGTCCCAAGGCGTTGTCCTTTTTCGTTGAGCAATGAGACCGTTTCTTGGTCGCAGTCAAGCTCAAGAACTTTCCCCAAGTACTCCTGCGTCACGGTGATCGGAAATCTCATCTGGTCCTTCTCTCAGGCAGGCCCGAGGCGGGTAGGAGCCGACCGGTCGGCCGTTTTCTCCACAACTTGCTATGCGTTCTGATTCGCGCTCTTTACCGAATGAACGAGATTCAGCACGCGGAGCCTGGTATCCGGCGCGATGTCTGTGAAGCGCACACCCATGCCGGGGCTGAACGTATACTGATCGGCCTTCGGACAGACCCAGGCTACGACTCCCTTTACCGAAAGCCACTCGGTCGGAGAATCGGGCAGGCAAAACTCGATCACGAGCTTCGTGCCGACCGGCAGAGGGGCTCCACTTTCGATGAAAAGACCCCCTCCCCCTATTCCCCCGGCTCGGCTTTCGATCTGCAATCCTTGGGGAGTATTGTATTTGACCCGTATAGACAAGGAGATCCTGGGCTCGGTTCGACCGTCCTCGCAGTGGTTCGGTTTGCGGCAAGCAAGGATATGATCAATGATGACGTCCCAGGTGATGGTGCCGAGCGGCTCCCCGTTAATTCCATGTAGCGTAATGATTTCACGGGCGCTATCCAGATCCAGGGATTTGCCCTTGTGGCGATTGCTGGAAACGACAGGGATTTTCACGTCGCGCTCTTTCTTAGGGAAAGATTTCACCCCTCTTGTGGGTAGTATAGCGCAGAGTTCGGAAATGTCGATGAATTGCTTGGTATCTGAGGGGCACGCTCCTCACATGCCGTATCAACCGAAGCAGAAGAAGGTTGGCGGCATTACCGGATACGCTGCAGCAGGTATAGCCCGAGATGCCGGACAAAACGGTGCATTATTTAAGCGCTTTTCACCTCCTTGTCCTGCTCGAAGAGCCGGATCGGGGGGTGTTTTCCGACGATCACGTCTTCAGTGATCACCACTTCCTTTATCTGTTTTTGCGATGGCGCGTCGTACATGAGATCGAGCATGACTTCTTCGAGAATCGCGCGTAGACCCCGGGCGCCGGTTTTTTGCGTATAGGCCTTGCGGGCCACCGCTCCCAGGGCTCCTTCCGTGAACTTCAGCTTGACCTTCTCGAAAGAGAGCAGCTTTTCATATTGTTTGGTGAGGGCATTTCTCGGTTCGGTTAGAATTCGGATAAGCGCTCTTTCGTCGAGCTCATCCAAAGTCGCGACGACCGGCAGTCTCCCGATGAATTCCGGGATGAGACCGTATTTGAGGAGATCCTCCGGCTGGACAAAAGGAAGTAACTCTCCCAACCGAACCTCATTGCGGCCCCTGATCTCCGCCCCGAACCCCATCGACTTCCTGTTCAAGCGCTGTTCGATAATCTGTTCCAATCCTACGAACGCTCCCCCGCATATGAAGAGAATATTCCCGGTATTCACCTGAATGAATTCCTGGTGGGGATGCTTCCTTCCGCCTTGCGGCGGGACATTGGCGATCGTGCCTTCGATAAGCTTCAGGAGCGCTTGTTGCACCCCTTCCCCCGAGACATCGCGCGTAATCGAGGGGCTATCGCTCTTGCGGCTGATCTTGTCGATTTCATCGATATACACGATGCCCCGCTCGGCTCGCTCCACGTCGTAATCTGCCGACTGCAGGAGTTTGAGAATAATGTTTTCGACATCCTCGCCCACATAACCGGCTTCGGTGAGGGTGGTGGCGTCGGCCAATGTAAACGGTACATCAAGATACTTTGCCAGAGTCTGGGCGAGCAAAGTCTTGCCCGTCCCGGTGGGACCGATCATGAGAATGTTGCCCTTCTGCAATTCGACGTCATCGACGTCTTTGTCTTTGGCTGAAATGCGCTTGTAGTGGTTATGCACCGCGACGGAGAGGATTTTTTTCGCGCGATCCTGTCCTACGACGTACTGATCCAGGTGATGCTTAATATCGGCCGGCTTCTTGAGCTTCGCGGAAATCTCTTCTTTGGCTTCCTCCCAGTCTTCCGCAATGATATCGTTGCAAAGATTCACGCATTCGTCACAGATGTAGACCGTCGGCCCGGCAATGAGTTTGCGGACTTCGTCCCGGCTTTTTCCGCAGAATGAACAACGCAAGTGCCGATCGATCTTCTCCTGCTTGGCCATGCTGCCTCCTGTCCTTACGAGCTTTTGGCGGTTTCCTTTGATGGCTCGGATCCAGGGATTTTGAAGCTTTTCAGCGGTCGGGTGATCACTTCGTCGATCAATCCATACTTCTTCGCCTCTTCACCCGACATAAAGTAATCCCGTTCGGTATCGAGAGCAATCTTGTCGAGAGGCTGACCGGTGTGCCTGGAAAGGATATCGTTGAGCCGCTCTCGGATTTTCAGGATTTCCCGCGCATGGATATCGATTTCCGTCGCCTGGCCTTGAAACCCCCCCATGGGCTGATGGATCATGACTCTGGCATTAGGCAACGCAAAGCGTTTTCCCTTCGATCCCGCCGTGAGCAGCAACGCTCCCATGCTGGCAGCCTGACCGAGGCAAATCGTGGTGATGGGGGGCTTCACATATTGCATGGTGTCGTAAATGCCCAACCCGGCCGTGACGCTGCCGCCGGGAGAATTAATATAGAGATTGATGTCTTTTTCAGGATCTTCGGCTTCGAGGAACAGCAATTGGGCGATAATGAGGTTCGCAAAGATGTCATCGATCGGGGCGCCTAAAAAAATGATGCGGTCTTTCAAAAGGCGCGAATAAATATCATAGGCGCGCTCACCGCGATTGGTTTGCTCAATAACGATCGGAACTAACATGCAGCATGATCCTTTCCGTTAGAGTAAGGCGCTCTCGCTTCACTCTAACATATCCTTGTAGGGGGCCGGATGGCATGGAACGCAATGTTTTGCCGCGACAGCGCCCGGCTATCCCTGAATGACCGAGTGTCGATAGACAAAATCCAGTGTCTTGTCGCCGAGGACCCGGCTCCGCAAATCATCCAATGATTCCTGCCCGCCTGCCTGAATCATGCGAGTCACCTCTTCCACGGACAATTTAACCTCGGAAGCCAGGCGGGCGATTTCTGCGTTCAATTCTTCATTGGTGACCGTCAATCCTTCCGTATCGGCGATCGCTTCCAGAATGAGACTGGTCTTGATGCGGCGCTCTGCTTCAGGCCGGTGTTCGTCCTTTAGTTTATTGATTTCTTCGGTCCGGGATGCGGCGGTGGACTCGTGCGACTCATCCGATCTTCGGTGGCGGGATTGGAGGGTCTGGCGGATCATGGCTGTCAGTTCCCGCTCGACCAGCGTCTCCGGAAGGTCAAAATGGTGCATTTCCGTGAGTCGCTTCAGGATGGTGTTCTTGTATGAATCCTCAATGTCCTTTTTCAGCGTCCGTTCCATTTCTCCTTTGAGATGCTCCCTAAGTTCCTGCAGCGTAGTATAAGGTCCGCAATCTTTTGCAAATTCGTCGTCGAGCCGGGGCAGTTGTTTCTGCTTAATCGCGCGAATCGTACCGTGGAAGATCACCGTCTTTCCGGCCACCCGATGATCTGGATGAGTGGACGGATACTCTTGCGGAATCTCCACGACCTGACCCTCCGACTTTCCTATGATGTGGCTGTCGACTTCGACCCCGAGGATTGATGTTTTTGATCCGACCTTATGAAGTTGTCCCTCTTTTACCGTTCCCTCCAGGACCTTGCCGTCCAGTCTTCCTTCTATATCAAGAACGGCAAAATCTCCCTCGGCAAGGGCGGTGCCGGCAGGCGCCGGATGGAGCTGGGCCATACGCTCACGAAAAACCTCCAGCGCCTTGTCTATTTGTTCGTCGGTGACCGTTCGAGTATCAGGCTTGAGGGAGATGGGGTTGGGAGCTTTGTAATCCCGCAGCTCAATGGTCGGCTTGATTTCAACAGTAGCGGTAAAACTAAATGCCGCGTCTCTGCTTATTTTGACACGCTCCAACGGCGGAATTTCGACGACAACCGGGATGATGCCGGCTTGCCGGATCGCTTTATCGTAATAATCGGGAACCAACGAACGGATGACGTCTTCCTCGACCGCTTTCGCGTACCGTTTTTCCAAGAGTTGGACGGGCGCTTTGCCGGGTCGGAAGCCGGGAATGCGCACCTGTTTGTTCAACTCGGTGTAAGCGCGAACAAAGCGCTGTTGGACCTCTTCGACGGGAACTTCGATTTTTAAGGCACGTTTCATGGGCCCGAGTTCGGTTACTTCCATTCGCATGTCGTGCTGAATACCTCCGATGATCCCGAGAATGGCATCAATGAACGTCCGAGAGAATGGTGCGAGAGGGGGGACTTGAACCCCCACGGTTGCCCACGAGATCCTAAGTCTCGCGCGTCTGCCAGTTCCGCCACTCTCGCACGCTGCGGAGTCCTTTTTCTACAGGGCAGGACCGGCGGATCGTGCGGGGAGACCTTGTGATTAATGGCATCTTGTACCGTTGAATAGGAGGGAGTGTCAACCCATACTCACGCTGGGCGCTGAGCCTCGGTTCCTTTTCGATCAGGACCAGATGAATGGCGGCTCCGGCAGCAGGTCGGTGCGGTCGATCCTTGGTGGAATACGATGAATCGCGAGGGTATAATCAGAAAGCTTCTGCCGTGGTCTTCAATCGTTTGCCTCGCCGACCAATGGATCGGTCATTAGATCGTTCATTATTGTATGGGTCTTTATTCGCATTAATTGTCGCAGCGCAATGGTTCTCTCGACAGTGCTCATCAGGATCGAGATCCTTTCTCCGAAGGAGGAATGAGATGAGGCGACCAGTCATCATAGTCGGAGCGCTTCTTCTGACAGCGGCGTTATACGACACGGGTCTGGCGTACCGCGATTATTTTACTCCGGAACAGAAAGCGCAATTGGCCAAGATACAGACCGTGGGTCTGGATGTTATTGCACTGACCGACAAGGGAGCCGTTGATGCCGCTGCCATCGGGGATGTGGTGGCTCGTCGAATGTCCGAACTGGGCTATGTCATAGCGAGACAGTCTTCCGAACCGGCTGATGTCGTTTTTAAGGTGAAATGCGAGCAACGGAAGACCTGGGAAGGCACGACTCCTGCGGGAGGAGATGCCGATCTGCCGGATGCTCCCTCCCGTTTATGGAAAGGGCCAGCGTGCCAGCTGACATACGTCCTGGGAGGCCTCAAGATCAAGTGGCAGAAGGAGGTGCGCACGGATTTTGAGGATTCGGTTGATGCCGCGACAAAAGCACAAGCTCCAGATATCGGAAGTTTCGCCATGACGAAGCTGAAAGAGAAATTGGAAGTATATGATTTTCCCGTACTGATCACGGCGGAATGGGGACAACCGGATCGACTTCTCAAGCTATTGGATGCTTCCGGCACGACACAGATCAGAAAGCTGCGGATTATTTCCGTCTTAGGAGAGATGGAAGCAGACGAAGCGCTGCCTCGCTTGCGGGAAGCGCTCAAAGATAAGGATTTGTCAAAACAAGCGGCTGTGGCGTTGGGCAACATGGGGAAGGAAGGAATCCCCATCCTCGTTGATATTTTGAAGCATTCCAAGCAGCCGCAATTGCAGGCCGCGGCCGCCAAGGGATTAGGGGATCTTGGCAATACCCATAATGACCCCTCCGTCGTGCCGCCGCTTTTGGAAATGTTGGATGCGCCGGGTGTCGACATCACTGTTCAGACAGAAGTCGCCTGGGCGCTGGGACGGGTGCCGGACCGCCGTTCCGTCCAGCCTTTGTTCGATCTGGATAAGAAACTGCAAAAAATACGGAACGATCCGCCGGATCCGCAAATTAAGAAGCTGAAGGAAGCTGTGTTCTGGTCGATTAAGCAAGTGTATACAGAAGATCAATACAGTTGAGCCGTGCAACCCCTATATGAGGGCCGGCACGAATGAATCGACGCCGGCAAGAAGCCGAATTTCACTGACCAAGGCGCTCTGCCTGAGCTATGCTTTGAATCGCCTTCATTTCAGTTTGCTGGAAGCTTATTCATTTCATTGACATTCTTCATTAGCCCTCTTAATTTCCGGCAGCAAGTCGTGACATAGGCAACGGCTGTCCCTCGATCTGTTGCGCCTGTACGCGTGGCTGGTCCATGTTCGATCCCACGCGCTGAGCGGGAGCAATGTCTCGGACAGGTCATTTTTTATCTTTAACCGGAGGACGGATATGGCAGAAATGTCGAGGAGGAGGTTCTTGCATTGGTCGTTGGTGGCCGGATCTGGACTGATCGCATCCCAATGGTTCTCCCGCACCGCGGGCATCACTTTTTCCGGACAGGCGCTTGCGGCCGAATCGATCAAGATCGGCATTCTCGACCCCCTCAGCAGCCCATATAAGACATCCTCCATCCATGATGTGCACGGCGCGACCGTGGCGATGGACTGGTTCAACAGGCAGGGAGGCCTGTTGGGACGGCCGATCGCACTCATTGAAGCCGATGACGCCTCGGACGTCGCGACCGCAGTGAGGGCGGCGAAGAAATTGATCGAGCAAGATCATGTCGACGTTCTCATGGGGACGTTCAATGGTGATGTGGCATTAGCCGTATCCGACCTTGCGAAGCAAGAAAACAAGCTGTTTATGGTGACCGGCGCTCACATCATGGATCTCACCGGAACACGCTGTAATTCCCACACATTTGTATTCATGCCGAATGCTCGAATGCTGTCTCAGGCGGTGGCGCCTGCTATCGTGAAGGCTTACGGTACACACTGGTACATGATCACTGCGGGAACGGTCGATGGCCGATCCGCCTTGCAAGCCATGACCGATGCCCTCACACAGCAGGGCGGAGAAATCGTCGGTTCCTCCACGACCGTATTCGGCGCGACGGATTTCTCCGAGGCCATGGTGCAAGCTCGGCAGGTCAAGCCGAATGCCGTCATCCTGAATCTTTATGGGTGGGATCTTGTGAATGCTTTGAAAGCGTATGCTAAATCGGAACTGGCCAAGGAAAAGATCGGAATCGGTGGGATGATCGGTGGTGAGCAGATTGGACGCCCGCTCGGATATGCAAACAATGCGGGTGTGTGGGGCCTGGTTTGGGACCCAAAGGTCAAAACGGAAAGTTCGAAGCGGTTCATCCAGGCTGTGGTGGACAAGTATCAGCATACGCCGACTTCACGTTGCTACCTCGGATATGCGGCTATGACGCAGATTCTCGAGGCGATTCAACGGGCGGGGACGACGGAGGCGGCGGCCTTAATCAAGGCCCTGGAAGGGCATGAATTCGACGGGCTGAAAGAAGGACGGTCTTACTTTAGGGCGGCGGATCATCAGCATGTGCAAGATATATTGGTTGGGGAAGCATACGGTAAAGAATTGGGACTGGGCCACTATAAGATCATTTCGGCGGTGAGCGGTGATGCCGTGGCTGAGGAAGCTGGAAGCCGGCGCTGTCATCTTGCCGGGCGGTGAGATGCCCGACTGTTCGCCGATTCCGGCCTGAGCGTTTGGGATGGTCACCGGATGTCATGCCGACTTGGTAACGAAAGCGCGGCCATGCTTGGCCCATTGTTGACGGCCCCCGTGGTCATCGTACGCGCGGGCGTCGAGAACTGCGTAACGACGATCTCGATCCGCCGGTTCTTTTGCCGCCCGGCTTCGGTCGTATTACTCGCCAGAGGCTTCTTATCAGCGAGACCGATCGCCCTGATATGCTCTGATGGCGTGCCGCCGCTGATCAAGGCCTTCCGAGCACTGTCCGCCCGTGCCCATGAGAGGGCTCTGTTGTCGGGAAATGCCTTTTTAAGCTCTTCTCTGATTGCTTGATTGTCGGTGTGTCCGGTCACCTGAATTGCCCTATTGGAGGCTTGTCCAATGATCTGCCCGATTCGCTTGAGCATGGTTGTTCCGTCGGGCTTAAGACGCACATCCCCGGGTGCAAAGAGTAAGGAAGACGACAATGAAACCGACAATTGGTTGCCTTCTTGTTTCAACGTAATCGCGCCTTTCACCATAGTGTCTTGCAACGTCATCAAGAGTTCATCTTTGGTCTGGCTCAATTTGGCGTACGGCTGATCGGCTGATTTGGAGGTCGTCGGATTTGGAGGCGCCGGTTTTCTCCCAGGACCGGTGCCGCCGGATTTTGGAACGGGTATCTTGTTGAATGCTGTCACCTGGCTGCCGTCCTTTGAAGAAACGGGTGGTGTAGCTGCGGAAGACCGCCGAGGAACTTCCTTTGGTGGTGGTACTTGACGAAGTTGAGCGTCTTTTTCGGTGACAAGGGATCGGAGCGTGTCCGTTTCCTGGTTCTTCGCCGCCAATTGTCGTTCAAGCTGGGAAGCCCGCTGCTTCAATTGGGTCAGATCCATGTTCGCGGCCGTAAGTTGGCTGGCCAACCTGTCTCGGTCGCCGCCGGTTCGCTTCAGTACCTGCACCTGTTGCTCGCCGTCCGCTGCGTGCTGCTCGAGTACAGTGATGCGCTGCCGGGCCTGCTTGAGATCGGCGGCATAGGCAGCGGATTCCGCCGAGAGTCGCTGCTTTTCACTCGCACTGATCCGGAGATCCTGATCCTTCTGTAGTAATTGTTTTTCGACTGCGGCCAAGCGTGTCTTCGTGTGGTTTAGTGTGACGGTCGCGGTTTGCAACTGAGTTCCTAAACTGCCGCGTTCGGCAGCGGCGCCTCGAAGGGCACGGACTTCGTTGTCCCGCTGCATAAGGGTCGATTCCAAATCGGCAGCCCGGCGTTTGGTCGAATCCAACTCAGCGGCCGCGGCGGTCAACCCGCGAACGGCGGTCAATTCCTGCTCTTTTCGTGCGAGCTCCTGGTCGAGTGTGCCGAGTCGCTGTTTGGCTTGGACGAGTTCCTTCATTGTCGCATCATGCTGGACGGCCAACGTGGCATTCTCGGCGCTTGCCTTTCGCAATTCCTGCAGTTCCGCTTCTTTGATCGCGAGGAGTTCATCGTAGGATTTGGCGATAGGCTTCCCTTCGCGGTCTGCGAGTTTACTCTCCAGTTCCCGAATCCGCTCATGGAACTCCCCCAGCGTGGCCAGCAATTGCTGCCGTTCTTGCTGAAGCGCCAGGACCTGTTGCGCCTCGGGACTTGCTGCGGATGGACTCGGAGAAGCAGAGGACGCGTTCCCGGATGAATTGACAGGGCTTTGACTCCCGAGCGGGTGGCTGGAGCAACCGATGGCCGCCGCCCCAAGTATGAAAATCAGCAATGTCCTGGGTTTCATGTGCCCTCCGGTCGTTGCGATATGAGATGGCTGTGGAACCGACGGCGGGGTGTGGAAACTATGGGCGAACCATACGGGTGAGACCGGCAACGTCGCAGGAATTAGGATGGTCCTGACTATGGGCATCCTCCGCTCACCACTGGAACATCTGCCGGGTAGACTAATCTCTTCGTATGGAAGATGCAACCGGCATTAGCAGCGATAGCTAAGGATAGTTCTGGACGACGATCGCAACACGCCGATTCTTTTGCCGCCCCTCCTTCGTCGAGCTGCTGATTCTGACCAAGACGGATTTCACTGAACGTCCGGCTGCTGTGTCATCCGGAGCGGGGGCGGTCATGCATCCGGCGGCCGTTCAGTCGACCACCGTATAGCTTGATAATGATGTCATCACGGCCGCTGGTTTTTCAAAATATCGCGAATTTCGGTCAAGAGCAGTTCTTCCTTGGGAGGCGCCGGCGGAGGGCCGGGCGGAGGCTGCGTTCGCAGCCGGTTGACTTGTTTAACAACAAAAAAGATGACGAACGCTAGAATGACGAAATCCAAAACTGTTTGCAGAAAAACTCCGTAATTAATCGTGGGAGCGCCGGCAGCCTTGGCGGCCGCGAGCGACTTGCCGGCAGCTTCCTGAGACAGCGGAATGAAGAGGCTGGAGAAATCGACGTGTCCCATGAGCAAACCGATTGGCGGCATGAGGATGTCGCTCACGACCGAAGAGACAATCTTGCCGAATGCTCCCCCGATGATGACCCCGACCGCCATATCGAGCACATTGCCCTTCATTGCAAATTCCTTGAATTCGCTCATCATGCTCATGGGCGATCCTCCTATTGGTGGCTAGAGAGACGGTTGAACGGCACCGGTTCATTGCTTGCGGCGGATTGGTCAGCGGATTTCAATGAACCGGGCGCTACAATAAAACTCTTCCCGTAAAAGACGCCGTGGAATTCTTCCATACTTGATAGTACGGCACTGCATGTGTGCCCCCGCTCTCAAAAAGTGTTTCTCATATAGATGAGAAGGGAGACGAAAGCAATACAAAGCAAAAGCTTGCATGAGTTTTTGCGGGAGACGCAGCGCGTCGAGTTGGAACCATATGTCTCGATGCTTTCAATATATGAACGGGAGGAGAGTAGGTAGATATTGATACGACGCAGTGTGGTCAAGTCGCGCTCAGCAGGCGAACGTCATGCTGGGGGGAACGGAATCGAGATATGGTCCTGCCTAAACCGTTCCAAGATGGCCTGATTCAGTTCAGCTTGGACTGTCACCGCTGAATCGGCGAAGCCG
This sequence comes from Nitrospiraceae bacterium, assembly GCA_035698625.1. Lineage (GTDB taxonomy): Bacteria > Nitrospirota > Nitrospiria > Nitrospirales > Nitrospiraceae > DASSBQ01. The sequence goes on along the minus strand of DASSBQ010000157.1, from coordinate 4,508 downwards.
CTGAGCACGCGACGATGGTGACTATCTGCCCAGCAGATCCTTCAACAGGCTCTTCCCCTCTTGCCGGAGATCTTCGGGCTTGGTCTTGCCCTTCAGCACGTCATCAAGCGCCTTCCTGACCTTCTGCTTTGCTTGGTCCTGAACTTTTCCTGCGAGCATTTCTGTGTCCAAGCGATAGGAGGGAGCCTGGACTGTTCCGGTGATGATGAGAGGTAGAGACAACCGTCCGCCCGAGAGAGCTACTTTTGCAATCGGGGATGCGGCCGCAATGCGCTGACTTATCGATTGTGAAAGATTCATATTCAGCCGGAGGTGCAGCGTTTGATCGAATCCCACCGTTCCCTTGCCGGTAGCCTGAAAATCGTGACTGTCCATGAGCAGCCGTTGGATGGTGATAATTCCCTGATTCACGGAAAAGTCGCTGCTTACGATCGAGAACGCCGTCGCGTTCCCTTCCCCGGCAGAAAGCCCGACTACCTTCAGCAGAGAGGCGACTTCCTGCATCAACTTAAAGCCCTCCAGCTTTCCGTCTTTGATGACGATCGTGCCCGTTCCTTCCAGCGTCTTCTGAAGGTCGGCCATTGCGACCCCACGGCCTCCAAGTGCGAGAGTGGTCGCGGCCGTTCCACCAACAGAGAGATGGGCGAGCCCGGCCGCGGGCGCCATAGGGCCCAACTGCAGGCCGTCGGCGGTAAGCGCCGCGCGGAAGGCCGGCGCACGCGAGCCGAGTGCCGCACTTCCCCGCCCTTTAATCGATCCGTTAAATATTTCGAACGCCAACGTGTTCACGCGGATTTCCTGATTCCGTACGTCCGCTGTCGCATGGAGACCCGTGATCTCAACGGGGCTTTTTAGTGGAAGAGTAATCGGCAGGTCGGCCGTGTTGAGGGTCTTTGATACAATACTGGCCTTCGCTACTCCAGCGGTGACAGTGCCCTGAACATCGGCGGTCGAGCTCCCCATAACCGCGGACAGGCCGAAGTCCGTAACGTCTGCCAACTCCAGCGGGCGTGCTCCATTCTTCGGTGGATACTGAGCCCTTGCGCTCATGTGAAAATTCTTGAGATCCACCGGTTTCGCCAAGGGCAAGACGAAGGGCAGATCGGCCGAACTAATGTTGGACGAGGCGGCAGTGAGATGCGCAATGCCTCGCGCGGCGGTGCCTTTAAGGTTGACCACGGAGCGCCCCATCGTGAGTGCCAGCCCGAGGTCCTTGACCTCTGTGGTATCCAAGAGAGACGACCCCGATGGCTCACGATAATCCAGATGAGCCGTGAGGTGGAGGTCCTTGATCTGAACGGGTTTCATAAGAGGCAGGGCGACCGGAATATCCATCGTGTTGATAAGAGGAGAACTGACCGTGATATCCAGGCTCTCTCCAACCGAACCGCCTTTGACCGAGATGGGAATTCGGCCGATACCGAGATCGAAGTCGAAGTGTTTGACGTCCAAGGTCTCTGTCAGCGGCCCGAAGGCACCGTTCATTTTGACCGGCAGGTTGTATGGCTGTAGAGCGGCCGTTGCATGCAGTTGAGCTGTATCGCCGAGATGGACTGAGGTCAGAAGAAACTCCAGATCATGAACCGCATATTCGATAGGAACTGGTTTGGCTTCGTCCCGATAGGTCAGCTTGCCGCCGTCGATTGAAAGTTTATCCACAGCCAGAAGCGCAAGAGCCCGCAACGGGCCTCCTGCCGGTTCGGCAGGCGGTGCCTCCGGTTTTGGAGCGGCGGGTGCTTGAGCCCCCAAGGTAGACACGTTCAGGATTCCCTCTTTATTCTTAAACACCACAATAAGGGGATCGCGTAACGTAATTTCCTCGACTTCGACCCTTCCACTGAGCAACGGCAGGAGTTTGACCCCAACATCCAATGAGGAAAGAGAAGCGAATGCGCCCGAGCGGAACGAGGGATCGTCCTGAACGGTAAATCCGGCGACCCGGGCGCCGATCCGGGGCCAGATCGTCAGCCGGATATCTTGAAGACTGACCTTGCGGTTCAACGCGTCTTCTATGAGCGGCCGATACCGGTCTTGATATTTATTGAGATCGATTAAAAACGGGAGTGAGACGCTGACGCCGAGGAGAAGGAGAACGATGATCGCGATGCCGAAAAACACCTTCATATAATCGTCGTATTACACGCAGTATAGGTAGAGGAATGAGGAGGGTCAATGCCGCCCTTTACCGTAAAGGAGTATGGATGATCTTTGCTTGCACGTCACCATATCCCTTGCCTTGCCGCTTATCAGGTCGCGTGATAAGATGCTGCCCTTTAGCAAATTCGCACGGTTTGGAGAGGTGCGAGAGTGGACGAATCGGCGTGCCTGGAGAGCACGTGAACTGGCAACGGTTCCGTGGGTTCGAATCCCACCCTCTCCGCCATACAAAGCTTGCTCGACACGGAGCCTGTTCGATGGTTCTTGGCGACGGGATAAAAACCATAGTAATGTGATTGTTTATTTATCGCTCGGTCAGGAGCCTTCAAATGGTTCCGGCAAGCGATAGAAATCAGAGATGTTGCTCTCATCTTGCCCCAAGCCTGATAATTGAAGCGACGGGATAAAGTCCACGGGTCCAAATAATGCGGAAAACGTTGGATGATGAGCGAGTGGTGATAGGAAAGGGGCTGGGCCCTGTGCAACAGGATCCTGTGAAACCCGCTAGGTCCGGAAGGAAGCAACGGTAAACGGTCAATTCTGTGTGCCGCAGGATCACCTGGCCCCGCTATCTTGAAGAGAATGCCGAATGAGGAATGTTGAACTAGCGGACGCAGAAGAGCGGAGCCTTCGCATTCCTCATTGCTAATTCGCCATTGGGAGTACGCGAGTGGATTATCAGGTTTCTGCCAGGAAATACCGTCCGGGCACCTTCGATGAGGTTATCGGTCAACCTCATGTGGTGCAGACCCTCGTCAACGCGATCTCATCGAAGCGCATTGCCCACGCATTTCTCTTTTCCGGCACGCGCGGAGTGGGAAAAACGACCGTCGCGCGCATCTTGGCCAAATCCCTGAACTGCGAACAGGGACCAACCGGGATGCCCTGTAGTGTGTGTGCAAGCTGTATCGAAATCACGCAGGGAAGCTCCGTTGATGTGATTGAAATCGACGGCGCATCGAATACCAGCGTGGACGACGTGCGGGAAATCCGCGAGAACGTGAAGTTCACCCCTTTCCGGGGCCAGTATCGCGTCTACATTATCGACGAAGTTCACATGCTGTCGAATTCGGCGTTTAATGCGCTGCTGAAGACGCTGGAAGAGCCGCCGGCTCATGTCATATTCATTTTTGCCACGACGGAAATTCATAAGATTCCCGCTACCATCCTTTCGCGGTGCCAACACTACAATTTTCGGCGTATCTCGAAAGCGGAGATCGCCGCCCGCCTCAGATTGGTGGCCGAGCGTGACGGGCTGCAGATTGAGGATCGCAGCCTACTGGCATTGGCGCGAGCCAGCGAAGGCAGCATGCGCGACGGGCTGAGCTTGTTGGATCAAGTGGTGGCGTTCGGGGGCTTGTCCATCAGCCACGGGGATCTTGAAGCGCTGCTGGGAGCCGTCCCTCAGGAATTGGTGCATGCCATGGCCGAGGCGGTTTTGGACCAACAAAGCTTCAAGGCGCTCCATACGATCCGGGAGGTTCTGGACCAGGGTCATGATGTGCGAACCTACTGCGGCGACGTGGTGGAATATGTCAGGAACTTGCTGGTTGCCGCGGTCGTGCCGACGTTGGAGGAGATCAAAGGCCTGATCGAAGGATCCGACGAGGATATCCGCCAGCTCAAGGTCGATGCCGCACGAGTGACGCCGGACCAGCTCCAAGAGGTCCTGCGAATCTTTACTCAAGCGGAGGACGCGCTTCGAGTCAGCGCACATCCCCGGTATGTTTTGGAGGCCGCGGCGGTTCGCGCGACCCGTCTGACTCTGTCGAAGGAGCCGTTGACGGCTGAGGCGTCGTCATCAAAGGTCCGCGCGGATCGCGCCGGCCAACCTGCGGCCGATCCGGCCAAACAAACCAAAGTGGCATCCCCTTCTCCGCCGAACTTCGCATCCCCCTCCGGCGAACGCGGCTTCAATGAGAAGCGCGAGGCGCAGGTCGTTTCCAGGAGCGATATCGGAACGGGGACACCAACAAGTCCGTTGCCCGCGGGGTCACCCGCCATTCAGACCCACCGGTCGGGTGATGATCGCCGGCAGTCGCCGCATGGCGACAGCGATCGAGCGATATTAAGCGACTCTGCGGGACTCTCCCAGGTTGATGCCCGCCCCCGCGTCGCGGCATCTGTCGTGCCTGCGTCACTTGACTGGAGCATATTTCAAGAGGCGGTATCGTCTGAGTATCCGAACATTGCGCCGTTCCTCGAAATGGGCCGATTCCTCGGCCTCGAAGGCAACCAAGTGCTGATCGGATTTGCGAAGCAGGGAACGGTTGGACGAGCGATGCTGGAGAAACCGGATAATATTCACGCGCTGGCCTTGCTGGGTGAGCGGCTTGTGGGATGCCCTCTCC
>DASSBQ010000156.1:0-13029 GCA_035698625.1 Nitrospiraceae bacterium | reverse complement strand
ATTCCGGAAAACTCTTTCGGCAGCGGCGCCCGCGATGCCAGGCGCCGCCGCAACCCGGCCTGGCCGAGCAGAAACGCGCTCACCGGCGCGGTGACGAACAGGAAACCTGCGATCAACAATTCGCGCAGGCTGAAGCCGCCGTCAAAGAGATGAACAATCTCTGCGAGCAGCATGCCGCCGACCCCCAATGTCGTGGCCTTCGTCGGGCCGTGCAGACGCATGAAGAAGTCAGGCAGACGGACAAGGCCGAACGAGCCGACGAGAAGGAAGGCACTGCCGATCAGAAGAAGCAGTGAAACGGCGATGTCGAGCATCTGTTTACTCCATGACGTGGCCGCGAGCCACATAGCGGGCCAGCGCCACGGTGGCGATGAACCCGGTCAGCGCGATCAGCAGCGCCGCGTCGAAGAACAGGGATGTTGAAAGGTGAATATCGAGCACAATCAGCAAGGCAATAGTATTGATGTACAAGGTATCGAACGCCAGAATGCGATCGGCCGGATGGGGACCCCGCACGAGGCGTGTCATGCAACAAGCCACGGCAAGCGCAATGGCGAGGTAGGCGATGTAGATCGAGACGGTCAGCATTTTTCCAATATTTCCATCAGGGGCCGTTCGTACCGCTCTTTGATTCTGTCGATGAACCCTTGCTCATCTTCGACATGGAGTATATGCAACAACAGCGTGCGTGTGTCGGGCGAAAACGCCATGGAGACGGAGCCGGGCACAATGGACACAATGCTCGCGAACAGCGCGATGGCATGCGGATGCGTGACGGCCAGCGGTACTCGGACGAATCCCGGCCGCAGGCGGGACGAGGGCCCGAGCACCAACCGGGCGACGGCAACATTGGCGAGCAGGACATCCCACGCCACCACCGCCGTCAACCGGACCGCGGCGCCGACCGCCCGAACCTTCGGGAGCGCCGCGAGGAGCGGGGCGGCGAAGCGCGGAATCGCGAGCCCCAGGGCCAACGCCGCTATGAGCTGCAGCGGCGAGATGCCGGTCAATGCCAGCCAGGTCGCTGCAAGCCCTGCCGATAAGATCGGAAACGGACAGATCTTAGTCACCGGACACCCCTGCATAGGGCTTGATGACGCCATCGCGTGAAGAGCCGAGCACCGCGTCGATGTAGGGGGTCGGCGAAATGAGGTCCGCCGCCGTTTCATCGAAATAGCGCAGGAGCGGCGCGGCGAAGACAACCAGCATCAGACTGCATGCGACAAGAATAGTGAACGCGATCAATTCACCCCTGCGCAACGGATGCGCCGGTCGGCCGGGAAGGGGCTCGGTCACATTCCAGAGCACAATGCTGCCCGCGCGCGTGCACGCAATCAGCGTCAGCACGCTCGTGACTAGAACGACGGTCCACATGGGAGCGGCGGCGCTTCCCTCCTGCGTGCTCTGCAATACCAAGACCTTCCCGAGAAATCCCGACAAAGGCGGCAGGCCCGCCACGGTGGCTCCGCCAAAGAGAAAGGCAAGGCCGAGCCATCCCGCGTGGCGAATTTGCGGACCCGGATGGAGCGCGTCGCCCATATCGCCGCGGCTACGCCCAATCAGATCAGCGCTGAGAAACAACACGGCAATCACCACGGTCGAATGCGCCAGATAATAGAGCGCAGCGGACAGCGCAGCGGCTCCCCCGAGCGCCACCGTGGACAGGATCGTCCCCGTGGACGCCATCGTCAGGTATGCGGCCATGATGGCAAGCCGGTCGGCGCCGAACGCGCCGATGGTGGCGAACGACAGCGTAACCAATGCGCAGGGCAGAAGCCACGGGGTCGTGAGATCCATGACAGCGCCCGCATCGATGCCATAGACCAATGTCTTTAAACGAATGATCGCATAGATCCCGATCTTGGTCATGATTGAAAACAGCGCGGCAACCGGAGCGGGCGCGCTGGAGTAGGCGGCGGGCAGCCAGAAATGCAGCGGAAACAGCGCGGCTTTGACTCCAAAAACTCCGAGAAGCAGCAGTCCTGCCGCCCGGACCAGCGCAATATCCTCAGCCGGCACACGCGCGATGCGTTCGGCCAGGTGAGCCATGTTGAGCGTCCCGGTGACCCCATAGAGCAGGCTGACCGCGATGAGGAAGACGCTGGAGGCGGCGATGTTGAGTGCAGCATAGTGCAAGGTCGCGCGCAGTCGTTCCCGCCCCAACCCTTGCAGCGTTAGACAATAGGAGGCGATCAACAGGACCTCGAAGAAGACGAACAGATTGAACAGGTCTCCCGTGAGGAATGCCCCGTTCAACCCCATCAACTGGAATAAAAAGAGCGGATGAAAGAACCGGCCTTTGGCATCCCAACCCTGGGCCGCATAGAGCGCCACCACGAGCCCCAGCAGCGCCGTCAACGTCAACATCAGGGCCGAGAGACGGTCGGCCACAAGGACGATGCCGAATGGAGCCGGCCAATTGCCGAGCGCATAGACCAGAGGCGCACTGGGGCCGGCTTGCGCAAAGATGGCGAACGCCACGCCTAACAGGCATCCCGTCGCGCCCACGCTCACGACGCGTGCCGCTGCAATCGGCGCGCGATGAAGGATGAGCAATAATGCCGCCATGACCGCCGGCAGGATGATCGGGACCGCGAGCAGATGATTCATGATTCATCAGCCGGCGTGCGATTCGCCGCCGGCTCCATGCCATCCACGTGATCGCTCCCCGTCTGATACCGTGCGCGGACCGCGAGGGCCATAATAAAACCGGTCATGCCGAATCCGATAACGATGGCAGTCAACACCAGAGCCTGTGGCAGCGGATCGGCATATCCGGTCGTCTCCGAGTTCACGATCGGGGGGATTCCCGAACGAAGCCGCCCCATCGAGAAGATGAAGACGTTCGCAGCGGAAGACAGCAGCGATAAGCCGAGCACCATCGGAAAGGTGCGCGCGCGTAACAACAGATACACGGCGCAGGCGGTTACGGCGCCCAGCCCGAGGGACACCATTAATTCCATGGCCTCCCCTCCTCGGCCTCGGGAGATTTGCGCCGAGCTTGTCCCAGCGCCGTCAAGGTCAGGAGTGCCGTCCCAAGGACCGCCATGAACACACCCAAGTCAAACGCGACCGCGCTGGCGAGCGGGAGATCGCCGAGGAATGGGATATGGAGATCGCCATTGGCGCTGGTGAGAAAAGGCCGGCCGGCCATCATGCCGGCGAGACCCGTCAATCCGGCAAGCAAGACCCCCGCGCCGATTAATACCAGGAAATCGATCCGCACACGGGTCAGGATCGGGTGAAGCCCCTCGCCCATGTACTGCATGAGAAGGGCGAGCGAGACAATGAGACCCGCGAGGAATCCGCCGCCCGGCAAGTCGTGGCCGCGCAGAAACATAGAGACCGCCACGAGCAGCGCAAACGGAAGCAACAGCCTGGCAGCCGCCGCAAACATGATGCCGTTCGCTTCCGGCTTAGGGAGGATCGCAGGCCATTCGACCCGCATCCCCGCGAGAACGAGCCATACGCCAATTGCGGCCATGCCCAGGACAATGATCTCGCCGAAAGTATCGAACCCGCGGAAGTCGACGAGCAGCACGTTCACGACATTGTGGCCGCCCCCGCCCGGCACGCTGTTCTCTAAAAAATACCAGGCAATCGAGTCCTGTTCGCGCGTCAGCACGGCCCAGGACAAGAGCGCCACGCCGGCCCCCGCAATGACCGCGAGAGCGGCATCACGCACGATGCGATGCGTCGTCGATTCCCGCGGTGTCGCTTGCGGCAGCCGCGCCAGCGCCATCAACAGGACCACCGTCGTGACGACCTCGACGGCCAGCTGTGTCAGCGAGAGGTCCGGAGCGGAGAAATAGGCAAAGGTAATCGAGGCCACAAGCCCGACGACCCCGGCCAGAATCACCGCAACCACCCGTGTACGATGCGACCAGACCATTCCCAGCGCGCCGATCATCGCGATGCCCCACACCACAAGCCCGAGCGGCCCCACCGGCATCGGCGCCAACCTGCCTGTTTGAAAGCCATGCTGGATGAACGGCCATGCCCCGAGGCCGATGAACGCCGCAATAGAGAGCGCCAGATAGCGCTGGAGCGAACCGTTCTGCAATCGGTTCATACAGCGGCCGGCCAGGGCAACGCTTCCGTCATAGGCATGCTGGAACAGCAATCGTCCGGTATAGCGCGCCGGCACATGGAGATGCACATCATAGCGATTCCGCAACAACCAATAGATCCCCGAACCGCCGGCGAGGGCGACGATGCTCATCACCATCGGGAGGGAAAAGCCGTGCCACAACGCGATGCGATAAAACGGCAGTGAGTCTCCGACTACCGCCCGCGCCGCCACGTCGACCAAGGGCGCGACGGTGTAGCTGGGCAGGACGCCGACCGCGATGCAGACGACCGCCAGCACTTCGGCCGGAATCTTCATATAGCGGGGCGGCTTGTGCGGCTGATGCGGCAGATCATGCGGCTGGTCGAAAAACACGTCATGGATGAACCGCACGGAATAGGCGACACTGAACATCGACCCCAACGTGACGGCGGCCGGCGCGATACTTTCGAGCAGCGGAATGCCATGGAGATCGAGCGCCTCGGCGAAAAACATCTCTTTGGACAAGAACCCGTTGAATAACGGCACGCCGGCCATCGCGGATGCAGCGACGATGGCGAGGGCCGCCGTCTGCGGCATCTGCCGCCAGAGACCACCCAGCCGCCGCATGTCGCGGGTCCCGCACTCATGATCGATAATGCCGGCCGCCATAAAAAGCGAGGCTTTGAAGGTCGCATGGTTGCCGACATGGAAGACGGCGGCCAGGGAGGACATCGGCGTATCCAGGCCCAGCAAGAACATAATGAGACCCAGGTGGCTGATAGTCGAATAGGCGAGCAACCCCTTGAGGTCGTGCCTGAACATCGCCACATACGCCCCGAACACCATCGTGGTGAGGCCGACGGTGGTGGTCACGTACTCGAACACGAGATTCCCGCCGAGCAACGGGTAGAGCCTCGCGAGCAAAAATACGCCGGCTTTCACCATCGTGGCGGAATGGAGGAAGGCCGACACGGGAGTCGGGGCAGCCATTGCGGCAGGCAGCCAGAAATGAAACGGAAATTGCGCCGATTTGGTGAATGCGCCGAGCAGGATCAATGCAAGCGCAATGTTGAACTGGGGATGATTCCGGATAGCGTCGCGCGCGGCGAACCAGGCGGAGAGTTCGAAGCTGCCCGCGATATTTCCTATGAGCAACAGCCCGCCAAGCAGGGCGAGCCCTCCGCCGCCCGTGACCGCAAAAGCCATGCGGGCGCCCTGACGGGCAAGCGGACTATGCGTCCAGAACCCGATCAAGAGAAACGAGGATAAGCTCGTCAGCTCCCAGAACATCAGCAGCAGGAGCGCATTTTCCGAAAACACGATGCCCAGCATCGCGGTCGTAAACAACATGAGGAGCGCATACAACCGGCCGATTCGGTCCTCCGGCGACAAATAATAGCGCGTATACAAAATCACAAGCAGCCCGATGCCGAGAATGAGCAAGCCGAAGAGAAGACTCAACCCATCGAGCCTGAGCGAGAGATTGAGACCGACGGACGGCAGCCAGGGCCAACTCACGATGATGTGCTCGCCGGTCAGAATCTCGGGCACTTCCCCCGCCAGCAGCGCCAGGCTTGCGGCGGTCGGCACGGCGGCGGCCCAGGCCGCGGCGGAGAAACCCCGACGCTGCGCCATAAGCGTGCCCGCGGCGCCCGCGAAGAACGGCAGCAATATGATGATCAGCAACGTCATTGTGAGAACGGTCCTCCGCAATATCTCAACGTCTTCTACGGGACGCGGAGGAAAGTTGCAACCCGGCACGACGGTAATCTCGACTACATTCTCAGGGTCTTCTGGCCATGCTTGACTAATTGGGCAGCGCATGGACCAAGGGTAGCTTGTGTCCGGGACTCGCGCGAGCGAACACATCGACATCGGTTACGACGGAGCGAAGCTGCTCGTCATTCATGGTTTCAAGCTCGGCGCTGGGCGCTCGGCCACCGGCAGCAGGGAAAAGAGATTCTGGATTCTGTATTAGGAATGCTATGAATTCTGGATTATGAACTAAATGATGGGGCTGCTCGGGCGGTGCCGGACCATGCCAGCCGGTCACTGAAATTGGCGTCGAAACCGCCACATCCCGAGTCCCAGCAGGCTTCCGCCCAAGAGCGCGATCGAGAGGACTTCGCTCCATAACATCTCGATGCCGATTCCCTTCAACAGAATCCCGTTCACGATGTCGATGAAGTAGCGCAGCGGAGACAATGCCATCAGATGGCGCACCCAGACGGGCATCATCTCCAGGGGCGTGAAAATGCCGGACAGCAGCAGCATGGGGGCGACCACAAGCAAGGTGACCAATCCCACCTGCGCCTGATTTCTTGTCGCCGTCGCGGCAAACACCCCGATCCCGGCCGACGCCACGACGAACAGCGCCGTCAAGACAAACAGCAGCGCCACGCTTCCCTTGATCGGCACGCCGAACGCCGGCCGCATCACTCCAAATACCGCCACCGCCGTCGCACCCACGATCACCAGCGTCATCGCCAGAACTTTGGACAGCACGATCTGCATGGGGGTCAAGGGCGACACCAGAAGTTGCTCCACGGTCCCGCGCTCTTTCTCTCGCACCAGCGCCGCCGCAGGCAACATCACCGCAAAGATGGTGATCATCCGCAGGAGGTGCGAGATGGATTGAAACCAGGCTTCATTCTGATCTTGGTTGAACCATACACGATGGTCGCTCACGACCATCGGCACGGTCTCCGCAGACGGGCCTCCCAGGCCGTTCCGGGCCAAGACCCATTCTTGGCCGTATTGTCCCACGATTCGGGCGGCATAGGCGGCGGCCGACAACCCTTGAGGCGCATTGGTCGTATCGACCAGCAACTGCACGGCCACCTGCTCCCCGGCTATCAAGGCCTCGTGGAAGCGGGCGGGAATATCCAGCACCGCCATCGAGGCTCCTCGGTCCAACTGCCGGAAGGCGTCCTTCGAATCAGCCACCTCGCCGTCGAAGCGGAAATACGGGAGTTGAAATCGAGCAAGCAATTCTCGGGAGGAGACGCTACGGTCCGCGTCGTAGACCAGCAGCCCGGCGTTCATCAACTGCGTTTGAATGCCGTTGCCGGTCACATAGACCGACACCGTGAACGAGTACACCAGGAACCCCATGAGCGGGATGTCGCGAAGCAATTGCACGAGCTCTTTGCGTGTCATTACCGAGAGCCGCCGGCACCAGATTGCCGCTCGCCGCATGGGGATGGGATCGACCGGCTTCATGCGCGGGGTCTCTTGGTGAATAGCCAGTAGCCGATCATTCCGAGCGCTCCCGCATAGACTCCGAGGGCCAGCATGTCCGTCCACAGGACCGCCAGATCGACATTCTTCAAGAACGTTCCCCTGACGATATTGGTGTAATACATCCCGGGAAACAGATGCGCTTGGAGGCGAGGACCCCGGGCGAGAGAGGACACGGGGGCGATCAGGCCGGAGAACAGAATGGTGGGTACCGTGCTCAGCACAATCGTGATGATCAACGCGGCTTGCTGTGTCTGAACCAACAACGATATCACGAGACCGATCCCGGTGCTGGTGAACACGAACAGGAGAGAGGTCGCCAGAAACAACAGGAAGCTGCCCTTGAACGGCACGGCAAACAGGAACACCGCGATCAGCCACAACACCATGACATTAACGGCGGAGATCGCGACGTAGGGAAGGAGCTTGCCGGCCAGAAACTCGAGCCGACTGACCGTGGCGCTGTAAATGTTGTAAATCGAGCCCGTTTCTTTTTCCCGAACCACGCCGAGCGCGGTCAACAGGGGCGACGAGACCATGAGCGAGAACATAATGAGCGCCGGCACGGTGGACCAGGCGCTCCGGATCTCCTCGTTGTACAAATAGCGCACTTCGAGCACGATGTTGCTCATACGCCGCTGCGCCTCGTCACGCGACAGGCCTCTGATCCGCGCCAGATGATTCCCGATCATATCCCGGTTGAAGGCGCTGTTGATGGCGATGACGTAGTTCTTGGTGATGTCCGCCCGAATAGGGAAGATACCGTCAATCAGCGTCTGCACATTGGCCGGCCGGCCGGACCGCAAACGATATTCGAATTTCTCCGGCACGATGATCACAGCCCTCGCCTTCCCGCTTTGCAACCAGACATCGGCTTCCCGTTCGTTTGCGAGCTCTCCTAGGAAACTGAAATACCGTGACTGTGAAAAGCGGTACAGGTAATCTCGGCTGAGCGCGCTATGGTCTCGATCCACGACCACAAACGAGATATTCTCGACATCCAACACGAGCCCGTAGCCGAACACGACGATCCAGATCGCTGGCATGAAGAAGGCCAAGAGCAAGAACATCCGGTCTCGGGTCACCTCCCGCCATTCTTTGGAGGCTACTGCTCTCACTCGCCTGAGATTCATCACCGTCTCATCTGCTCAATCCGCGCCGGAGTAGCCATGCGTCAGGTATCGACTCATCCGGCTGCTTGCCTCTCCAACGCCATAACCCGGTAGACGAACACGTCTTCGAGACTTAAGGGCCGGATCATCGCCCTGTGGACGGTGATCCCGGCATCGGCAAGGATTCTTTGCGATGCCCCTCGATCAAGCTTGGAACACAAGACGTGCACCTTGGTCCCGAACAGCGATGCCTCGGGACACCCGGCCGCTTGGAGCGTCTTCACCGCAAGGAGCGGTTGGTCCGTGATAAGCTCGATCAGCCGGCCAGCTTCTTTCTCGACCTGCGCCTTCATGGCGCTCGGCGAACCTTCCGCTACCACGCGCCCGGCGAACATCAGCGCGAGATGATCGCAATGTTCCGCTTCACTCATGTAGTGAGTGGTCACCAAAATGGCGACTCCCTTCTCTCGTGCAAGGCGCGAAAGAATGTCCCAAAACTGGCGCCGCCCGATCGGGTCGACGCCGGAAGTCGGCTCGTCCAGAAAGACCACCCGCGGTTGGTGGACGAGCGCGCAGCCGAGCGCCAACCGCTGCCGCACTCCCATCGGCAGTCGGCCGGTCAGGCTCGACTCGTAGCCTTTCAAATCGGCCATCCGCACGATCCACCCGAACCGCTCGTTCGTCGCCCGCCGGTCCAACCCATAGATGCCGGCGAAGAGCCTGATGTTTTCCTCAACAGTCAGGTCCAGGTACAGCGAAAACGCTTGGGACATGTACCCGATTCGTTCTTTGATCGCGGCCCCGGCGGTCTTCATATCAGCCCCCGCTACCCAGCCTTCTCCGCCCGTCGGCGGCATGATGCCGTTCAGCATCTTGATCACGGTCGTCTTGCCTGCCCCGTTCGCCCCGAGCAGGCCGAAGATTTCTCCCGGCTTGACCTGGAAGCTGACATGATCCACGGCACGGAATGACCCGAAGTCCCGCACCAGTCCGCGAGCCTCGATCGCCAGCCCCCGCTCTCCGGTCCGGTGCACCGACCACGGCATCGCCGGAACCAGGCGCTTCTCAGCCTGCCGAAAGAGCAAGGAGACAAACACATCTTCCAGCTCCAGATCCTCCACTCGGACCTCGTCCGGCTTGATGTCGCCGAGGCTCGACTCGACGCCTTGCCATGCCTTCTCACGGTCGGTTTCTTCCGTGTACACATGCAGCCTGGGACCAACCGCCTGGACCTGCTCGTACCTCTGCTTCAGGCGGGCAACGGCTTCCAACTGGGGAGCGGCTTCAAAAGTCACCATCGAACCGGGAACGAGCGCCTGGACCTCCGCCGGAGTCCCGGACACCAGCACTTTTCCATTCGAGAGAAACGAGAGCCGGTGAACCCGCGTGGCCTCGTCCATATAGGCCGTCGAAACCAACGCGGTCATGCCCTTCTCTTGGAGCAACTCCGCCAGGATCGCCCAGAAATCGCGACGCGAGACCGGATCGACGCCGGTCGTCGGTTCATCCAAGATCGCAAGCTCCGGTTCGTGAATGAGAGTGCAGATCAAGCCGAGCTTTTGCTTCATGCCGCCGGACAGATTCTTCATCGCTCGGTCTCGGAACTTGTCGAGCCTCGTCATGGTCAGAAGACGCGCCTTGCGCTCGGCCAATTCCTTTTCGGGCACCAGCCTCAGACGAGCGAAGAAGTCGATGTTCTCCTCCACGGAGAGATCGGGGTACAGATTCAAGCCCAACCCTTGAGGCAGGAACCCGATTCGGTGTTTGGTCCGTTCCGCCGCGCGCTCCGAGTCGACGACCGTCCCGAAGACCTCGATCGCTCCGCCTTCATACGACAGCACGCCGGCGATCGCTTTCATCAGACTGCTCTTGCCGGCCCCGTCCGGGCCGATCAGGCCATAGATCTCTCCACGGCGAATCACCAGGTCCACGCCGTCCACGGCCGGCTGTTTCTTATACCGTTTCACAAAACCGGTCACTCGAACTATCGGTGCCGCATCCGGCATGCAAGCCTCCCGGTCAACGTTCTGGTGCATGGCGTGAATTGTGCCGTTCACCTAGGCCTTCTCACTCATCTCGGCCTCATCCAGGCGACATCGTCCCGCCAGCGAATGATCGCATCGGCCGGCAAGCCGGGGGTCAAGCGGTGATCCGGGTTGTTCGCGAGATAGAGCCGCACGGCATAGATAAGCTTCACTCGTTCATCGGGCGTTTGGACTTCCTTGGGGGTGAACTCGGCTTTGGATGCGATGTAGCGGATGGTGGCGTGGAACGGCTCATCGGGAAACGCATCCGTATAGATCCGTGCCGACAAATCGAGGCGCACTTTTCCGATTTGGACTTCGGGCACGTAGACCTGCAAGTACAACCGGTCCAGATCAACCAGCTCGAGGAGCGGGGCCCCGGCCGTCACGACCTCTCCGACGTCCACCATGCGAGTGGTCACCGTCCCGTCGGTCGGGGCCACAATGGTCAAGTCGTGAAGGATGCTCTCCGCTTCCGCAAAAGCCGCCTCCGCTTGGTCGCGCTGCCGTTCCAGCGCTGCGACCTCCGCTTCCTTGGAGCGGATTCGTTTCCATCCCAATTCCGCCTGTCCCAGTTCTTTGGTCGCTTGATCGAGCGCGGACCTCGCGACGGAAATCTCGATCACGGCGATCTTCCAGCGGGCCTCGGCTTGATCCAGTTGCTGCAGCGACACGGCCTGCTGGGAGACCAAGGGCCGGATGCGCTCGGCATCCCGTCTGGCTTCGTATTCGACCGTGATGGCTTTCCGTATCGTGGCGCGAGCACTCTCCACTTTGGCTGAAGCGGCTTCGATCCCGAGCGGCACCTCGAGGTTCAGGACCGCGAGCGAGGTATGGGCGGCCTCAACCTGAGCGTGCTGGCCGTCCACGAGCCGGGCTGCTTGGTCCACTTTGGCGCTGACCTGTGCATCGTCCAACCGGATCAGGACATCGCCCCTCCCGACCCTGTCCCCCTCGCGGGCGGCGAGTTCGACAATCCGGCCGGGAAATTTACTGGCAATGGTGACGTGGTCGCCTTCGATGCGCCCGTTCGCTTGGATAAGCCCTTCCGGCAACTCGCGATTCCATCCCAATCTGGTCAGTGCAACCGAAGCCGCAAGCAACAAGGCTGTTGCCGCCGCTGCCAGGATGGCTCGTTTGAGTATGGGCTTCTTCATGGAGGTCCGGAACCCGACGTGGCCACGGCCTATTGAGCCACCGTGATGAGGATGGCGGAATCGGCCAGCGCATGCACAGCGTGTGGGGCGTCAGGATCGAGCAGAAGCAGCGTGCCCTGTTTGAGCGAGACAGTATGAGCGTCCACCGTGAAGTTGACCTGGCCCTCTATCACCTGGACCGATACTCGGCCGGCCGCCTTATGCTCTGGTAGTGCGTGGCCCGCATGGAGCAGGCGAAGCACGACCCGCATCCGATCCGTCTTGGTGATCACTTCTGTCTGATCCTCGCCGGCCTTCCAGGCATCCGTCTCTTTCAAGCGGGTCAGCAGAGCTGTCAGGTCAATTTGAGTCGGCATCATACTCACCACCTTTCTGTCGCCTCAACAGCGGGTTTCCAGCTGAGCTTTCGCCCGCGGCACGTTGACGGGCGACGCGTTGAATCGAAAGAGCATGTCGACCTCGCCACAGAGAGCAATCGGCATTTCGCCGGCCGATTGTTCGGTTGCGAACGAACATCGAGTTTCGCCTCTTGTGCAAGGACGGCGCCTGTATGCGGCTGCACCATGAAGCCAGTATTCCCGCGATTTCAGCATCTTGCTTCGAAAAAGCGACGTTCACACGAGATGACAACGGAGACTCTCGCTACAGACACTCCGGGAGAAGGTGGGGCGGAACGCTACAGAATCGGCTTCGGGCGGAGCTGCCTGGCTTAGGCGAACCATCACAGGCGACGGCGCCCGCGGGCGAGCGGTGTCACGAACGACTGAAACTGGGCGACGATGAGCAGATCGATCAGTAGCCGGCGGACTAGGAACGGACTAAGACGACTGCGGCAAACACTACTGCAAGCGCCAACATGAGCGCAAGTCTGGGCAGGAGCCGCGCCAGCGCCGCCGGGGTCCGATCAACAACGGCTGTTTCTCCTGCCGACCGTCTCGCGGTTTGTCGGTTTCGTGAGGCAAGCCCCAGATCATGCCATAGCGATGCCGCCAAAAGCAGAACCACCAACGTCAATTTAATCTGTAACGGTGCGGGCCAAGAAGTCGGCGCGCCGAGCGGCAGATCTCGCTGCGCGACCAGAACGACGCCGGTCGTGATCAGGAGACCCATAGCAGCCCAGACCAGGATACGAAAGCGAAGCGCGACGTCCCGGAACAACTGGAGACGTTCACCGGACAACCCCGCTCGGCGAAAGAGCGGCGCCACTATGAGCGAGAGGAAGATCATGCCGCCGATCCAGCTAATGGCGGCGAGCAGATGAATCCAGGCCAAAAGATTATTCACATCTTACTTCGCTTGCGACACTTGCGTACCGGCTCGGTCAGGCATGGACCGCGCACAGCGAAACCCCAGCCAGTTGATCTTAGTCCCGGGGTCCGTCCCGTTGCGCATCGCGGCCCGCATGGTCGTCGTGCTGTCCATCCAGCCACCGCCGCGAAATGCCT
>DASSBQ010000155.1:0-2674 GCA_035698625.1 Nitrospiraceae bacterium | reverse complement strand
TCCCGCGTCAGTGTCGGTATCGATGTGCTGGGCGCGACGATCAATTCGCGCGAGGCGACCACTGCCGGCGGTGAGCCGTTGCCGAGCGGCCGCTTTGTATCGTGGCTCGGACAAGCGCAGGCGGTGAAACGGCTGGACTATTTGGGCGGATGGCAGATTCTGGGACGGCTCGATCTTCAGTTGAGCAACAACCGGCTGTTTCCACTTGAACAGATTCCGGTCGGCGGCCGGTTCAGCGTGCGCGGCTATCGGGAAAACACGCTGGTGCGCGACAACGGCTTTCTCGCTTCGCTGGAAAGCCGGATTCCTCTCCTTAAGTTCGCCAGCGGTGAAGATATGCTTCAGTTCGCCCAATTCGTCGATCTGGGACGAGCCTGGCTGTCGCGCACCAGCACCCCCGCCCCCGAGACACTGGCCAGCGTCGGTCTCGGCATGCGTTGGAACGTCCTGCCCCGAGACCGAGCCAGGTTCGAACTTTACTGGGGAGTACCGCTCAATCATGTCCCCCATCCTGCCGGCAACCTCCAAGACCATGGGATTCATCTTCAGGTCGTCGTGCAGGCCTTGTGATGAGATACTGGGTATTGACCATCTGTGTCTTCTTATCGATGACGGTTCACCTCTTCACCGTCACGCGATCGGCATCGCATCAAACGTCGTCTCCCGGCGACTCCCTGGTGCGACAAGGCAGTCAGGCTTTTGAACGGGGAGCCTTTGGCGAAGCATTGGCCCATTGGAAGCAGGCCGCAGAGTTTTATAAAAGGACCGGGAACAGTCCGGCCCAGGTCGAGGCGCTCGTCTTCTCATCTCAAGCCGCAATGGCGTTGGGACAATCCAAGCAGGCGCTCCAGTCCCTCGAACTGGCGCTCGCGCTGGCGCAGAAAAGCGGTGAGCCGCTTGAGGAGGCTTCCCTGTTCGGGCATCTGGGACGCACGTACCTAACGCTCCGGCAACTTCCCGAGGCATCGGACTATCTTGCGCAAGCGGCGGCGACGGCGCGGAAGCACAACTCCTCGCCGCTCTTGGCCACCACTCTGAACGATCTCGGCATTCTTTTCGCGTTGAAACAACAGGACAAAGAGGCGTTGGACGCATTTCAGGAAAGCGTGACCTATGCCCACAATGCCGACCTTTCCCTGCTCGCGGCGACAGCCCGCACCAATGCCGCCCGAGCCTTCCTACAACTCGACCAACCGGCCAACAGCCGCATGGCCCTCGACGCGGCATTCCATCAGTTGAAGGATGTGCCGCCATCACGGAACAAATCTCACGGATTGATCGGCATCGCGCTGGCTTATCAGCGACTCCTTTCTCAACTGCCTGAAGAAAGAGATCCTCTTCTCTTGCGGACCGCAGGCATCCTTCAGGAAGCCATCACGGTCGCGGAGGAGCAGGGAGACAAGAGAACCCTGTCCTATGCCCTTGGCTATCTTGGCCATCTCTATGAAGCGGAATTCCGCATGGATGAAGCGTTGCAACTCACCAGACGGGCATTATTCATTGCCCAATCAGTGGATGCGCCGGAATCGCTCTACCGATGGCAATGGCAATTGGGGCGGCAGCTGGCCGCCACCGGCCGGCTTGACGAGGCCATCGCCTCCTACCGACAAGCGGCCACCACGCTCCAACCGATCCGGATTGAGGTAATGCGCGCCCCTTCAGAAAGTCCTGTAGCCGGCCAAGAAACCATGAAGCCGATGTACTTCGAGCTGGCCGACCTTTTGCTGCAGCGGGTATCACTCACTGAGGACGGGAACGCAGCGGAAGGGTATCTGCTCGCCGCTCGCGATGCAATCGAGGTCTATAAAACGGCCGAGTTGCGGGACTATTTCAAAGACGACTGTGTCGACGCCGTACGGTCCAGACTCACCACATTGGATCGGCTGTCGTCGGACACCGCCGTCATTTATCCCATCATGTTCAGCTCCCGGTTGGAACTGCTCATGAGCTTGCCGACCGGGCTCACGCGTGTCTCGGTGCCGGTGACTGCCGATCGATTGACGCAGGAAATCCGGGAGTTTCGCCGTCTGGTGGAAAAGCGTACGACCCGTGAATATTTGCCCCATGCGCAACAGCTGTACGACTGGCTCGTGCGCCCGCTGGAACCTCACCTCTCGCAGCCGCAGATCACGACGTTGGTGTTTGTGCCGGACAGCGCCATTCGAACGATCCCGTTGGCGGCGCTCCATGACGGCTCATCATTCCTCCTCAACAAGTTCGCGCTCGCCATGACACCCGGCTTGACATTGACCGATCCACGTCCACTCAACCGCGACAAACTGCGATTTCTTACAGCAGGTCTCACAAAATCCGTGCAAGGATTTCCCGCCCTTCCCTATGTCGCAGAGGAGATGGCATCCATCGAGCATCTCTACAAAGGCGATCAACTCATCAACGACGCCTTTCGGAAGCCGAGACTGGAACAAGAATTGCGTGATGGAAGGTATGGGGTCCTGCATATCGGGACACATGGCAAATTTTCGACCGACGTGAACGATTCATTTCTGCTGACGTTCGATGGGAAATTGACGATGCAGGCGCTCGATCAGTTGGTCGGCCTCTTTCGGTTCCGGCAAGAGCCGCTCGAACTGTTGACGTTGAGCGCTTGCCAAACCGGCGTCGGCGATGATCGCGCGGCGCTCGGCCTGGCCGGGGTGGCCCTCAAAGCCGGTGC